>CAIJLF010000068.1 GCA_903821415.1 uncultured bacterium
AAGACGTGTACTAGCTGTCTGTTGTAAAGTAGAAGTTGTAAAAGGTGCCCTTGGTTGTCTTTTTTGTTCGCTTGTTTTTAAATCTTTAACGAACCATTTTTCTTTATTTCCAAGTTCTAATATTTTATCTACCATTTTTTGATCTCTTGGTTCGTCAACGCAAGACAATATTACTTTATCTTTTTTCTGAGTTTCCCATAGTCCTTCGAGTGTCCAGTATTGTTCAGGAATAAAGGCACGAATTTCTCTTTCTCTCTCCATTATTATACGAAGAGCAGGTGATTGTACTCTTCCTGCGGAAAGTCCGTATCGAACTTTTTTCCATATGATTCCAGATAAATCATATCCTACTAGTCTATCTAGTACACGTCGAGCTTCTTGAGCTTTGACTAAGTCTTGGTCTATATCACGAGGATTTTTTAATGCTTCTTCAACTGCATCTTTGGTAATTTCATGAAAAGTAACACGTTTAATTGGTGCTTTAACTTTTTTGTCTTCATCTAGAAGTTCTTTTAAATGCCATGATATAGCTTCTCCTTCGCGGTCCGGGTCAGTCGCAAGCATTATCTCTGTAGCTTTTTCGGAAAGAGTTTTTAATTCAGAAACTACTTTTTCTTTTCCTTTTGAAATTTCATAACGGGGTATAAATCCACCAGGTATATCTATCGCATCTTTGTTTGATTTTGGTAGGTCTCGTATATGCCCCACAGAAGCACGCACAGTAAAAGCACCATTTAAATATTTTTCAATAGTCTTTGCTTTTGATGGTGACTCAACAATTAATAATTTCATATTGTTTATATTAGTAGCATCTAATAATATTTTTTGCAAATTATTAAATTGTAAAATATATATTTAAATTTTTTTTATTTCTCCTAATTCTTCTTTAATCAGATCCTTCAATTCCATTATTGATAGAAGTGCATTGGCTTCCCCCACATTCATTCCTAATTCACGTATTAGGTCATCACGTTCCATGGGTTCACGAAGGAGTCCGATTATTTTCATTTCATCTTTTCCGCAGTCAGCGTATCTTTCCTTATCGGTTAGTACAGGGCGCTCTACCTCAAATCCAAGAGCTTCTAAGATATCGTTACTATTGGTTACAGGAGTTGCTCCCTGTTTGATAAGCCAATTTGTTCCATTTGAATTTGAAGAGAAAGCAGAACCAGGAACAGCAAGTACATCACGATTGTAATCGAGTGCCATACGAGCAGTAACAAGTGTACCAGATTTTTCTTCTGCTTCTATTATAAGTACGGCCTTAGATATTCCGGCCATTAATCTGTTTCTTTTTACAAAAGAGTACAAAGCTGCAGGACATGTTGGTTCAAGTTCTGATATTATACACCCGCCTTTATCTACTATTTCTTGAGCAAGTTTAATATTGCTTCTTGGATGAAGGACATTATTATCAAGTCCTGAGCCAGGAAATGCAATCGTTGTGAGTCCATTTTCTAGCGCTATTCTATGTGCGATACTATCCATACCTATAGCAAGTCCTGAAACTATTACTATAGGGTAGCCTTTAATCCCTCTGATAAGTTTCTCACAAATATCTTTACCATAAGAAGTATATTTACGCGAACCAACTACGGCTAGATATACAACATCTTCGTCACTGGGAAGTCTGCCTCTTATATATAGAGTTTTAGGAGGTTGAGGTATTTCATTTAAGCCCTCTTGAAATTGCTCTGGTTTTAATTTATAGATATCATCCATGAAAATATGTGGTGTTTGTGTATTATATCATTTTTTATTATACTATATGTATTATGTTAGATATTAAATTTATACGTGAAAATAAAGAAGTTATTAAAGAAGGAGCTAAGAAAAAGCATATTGAAGTAGATATTGATAGTTTGCTTTCTATTGATGAAAAACGGCTAGAGCTTCTTTCTCGTGTTGAATTTCTAAGAGGCGAGCAGAATAAGATGAATAATACCATCTCTAGTGAAAAAGATATGACTATTCGCGGTCAAATGATAGGAGAGATGAAAATGGTTAAAGAAGATTTGATAGCAAAAGAAGAAGAATTAAAAGTCGCTATGGTAGAATGGCAGTCACTAATGCTTTCAGTTCCTAATGTTCCTGATATGTCTGTACCAGAAGGAGATAGCGATGAAGATAATCAAGAGATAAAAGAATGGGGAGTAAAACCAAATTTTGATTTTGAAGCCAAAGATCACGTAGAATTAATGACCAATCTAAAAATGGTTGACTTTGAGAGAGGTGTAAAGGTTCATGGATTCAGAGGGTATTTTCTAACTGGTGATGGTGTACGTCTGTCGATGGCTATATGGAACTATGCTATGGACTTCTTTTCTCAAAAAGGTTTTATACCTTTTATTCCACCAATTATTGTAAATAGAAAAACTTTTTTCGGTACTGGGTATCTACCACAAGGAGAAGATGATTTATATAAAACTCAAGATGGAGACTTTTTAGCTGGTACATCAGAAGTTCCTATAATGGGCTTTCATGCAGACGAAATTTTGAAAGAAGAAGAGTTGCCTAAAAAGTATTTAGGATTTTCGCCTTGTTACAGGAGAGAAGCAGGTAGTCACTCCAAGGATGTAAGGGGTCTTATCCGCGTTCAAGAATTTTATAAATTGGAGCAAGTTGTTTTATGTAAAGCATCTCATGCTGAAAGTGTTGCTTTTCACGAAGAGATAAATCGCAATACCGAAGAATTTATAGAATCTCTCAACATACCTTATCATACTGTAGTAAACTGTGGAGGAGATCTAGGGATGGGTCAAGTTAAGAAGTATGATGTTGAGCTTTGGGTTCCAAAAGAGAATAAATATAGAGAGATATCTTCCGCTTCTTACTTCCATGATTTTCAAACCCGTCGTTTAAATATTCGATACAAAGATGAGAATGGAAAGATGAACTACGTCCATTCATTAAATTGCACAGCTATACCCACACCTAGAATTTTAGTTTCGATGGTGGAGAATTTTCAACAAGCAGATGGCACGATAAAAATACCAGAAGTTTTACAGAAGTATATGGGTAAAGATATTATTTCGTAAACAATGAAGGATATACCTACATCACCAAGAATAGCTTTAATTAAACGCAATCGTCGAGCCATGAGATTGCGTTTGATAATATTATTTTCAGTTTTATTTATATCTATTATTGGTGGATTATCGTATTTTTCAGCTAACACAAGAATCAATCTAATTAAAATAGAAGTTACTGGTAATAGTATTATAGATGGTGATAAACTAGAACAAAGTGTAAAAGATAAATTATCAGGAAGATACCTTAGGCTTTTTTCTCGTTCAAATTTTTTGATATATCCTCATGATGGAATATATAAAAGTCTCCAAAAAGAATTTCCCAGAATAGAGAATCTTTTAGTTACTAGAGAAGGTTTTAATAAATTAAAAATAAATATTACTGAGAGAGCAGGCTCGTATCTATATTGCGGAACAGCTATTCCAGAAAATAAAGAGGATGTCGGGGATAATTGTTATTTTGTGAATAACGATGGTTATATTTTCGACAAAGCTCCATATTTCTCTGGAGATATTTATTTTAAATATTATATGAAGATAGACGGGGATATAGCAAATCCATTGGGCTCCCAGATGATTTCAGTTGACCATTTTCATGAACTAGTTAGATTCATGGATGGAATTACGACACTAGGATTGAAACCCTCATATATAGTTATAGATGAAAAAGGAATATGTTCTTTATATTTGAAGTCAACAGGTGAGAATCCAAATCCTAAAATTATGTTTAAAAACGATAATAATTTAACGACAATACTTAATAATTTTTCTATAGCTATGAGTAAACAAGAATTTGCAAATGAGATAAATACAAAGTATGATACTCTTTTATATATTGACCTACGATTTAAGAATAAGGTTTTATATAAGTTTCAGTAAGTTTAGTTTCTTCGTCAAAATAGCTTCTTTCAAAATGCACACAATAATTTTCTGCTGAAAATTTTGCTCGTACTCGGGCCTTATCTCACGATACGATTTACTAATCGGCCCTCCGTAAGGCATTTTTCAAGAACTATTTTAACTATGCAAATTATTTAATATGAAAAAATTCTGGGATAAATTACCAAAACCGTTCTTTTGTTTAGCACCGATGGCGGATGTCACGGATGCTGCTTTTCGAAGTATGTTTGCAAAGTATGGTAAGCCCGATGTTACTTGGACTGAATTCGTCTCTGCCGATGGTTTAGTAAGTGGAGGTAGAAATGTTTTGAAATATGATTTAATTTACAGTGAAAATGAAAGGCCAATCATAGCTCAATTATTCTCTTCTCATCCTTCTAAGATGCGTGAAGCAGCTTGCTACGTAGCAAGTCTTGGCTTTGATGGTATCGATATCAATATGGGTTGCCCTGATAAGTCAGTAGAGAAGCAAGGATCAGGTGCAGCAATGATGAAAAATATGAAGCTAGCAGGAGAGATTATACAAGCAGTTAAAGATGGTATCAAAGACTCAAAGAAGAAAGGTGTATCTGTGTCGGTTAAAACTCGTATTGGTTATAATACTAATCAGATAGAAGAATGGATACCTTTTTTGCTTTCACAAGATATAGATGCTCTAACTATACATGCTAGAACTAGAAAAGAGATGTCAGATGTGCCTGCCCGATGGGAGCATGTGAAGGAAGTGGTAGAGATAAGAGATAGAATGGGTGTGAAAACCAAGATAATAGGTAACGGCGATGTTAGAGATCTAGAACATGGCAGACAATTAGATCTAGACACTGGTTGTGATGGGATTATGATAGGTAGGTCAGTATTTGGTAATCCATGGATTTTTAATAGAAATAAAAAAGAAATTTCTACAAAAGAAAAATTAAAAGCTATGCTTGAACATACAAAGCATTATGAGAAGCTTTTAGGGAAAGTGAAAAACTTTGCAAATATGAAGAAGCATTATAAGGCTTATGTGAATGGTTTTGATGGAGCTAAAGAATTAAGAGTAAAACTGATGGAGACAAAATCATACAAAGAAGTTGCAGTAATAACAAAAGAATTTCTTAAAAATCATTAATTTGCTATAATCATACAATATGAAAGATTCTACAAAAGATTCAAATATCGCATTATATAGGAAATATCGCCCAGACAATTTTGGGGAGGTAATAGGTCAAGATCATATTGTAAAAGCTATAGATGGAGCACTAAAGGCAGGGAAAGTATCCCACGCTTATCTATTATGTGGTCCACGAGGAACAGGGAAGACGACCATAGCTAGAATAATAGCGTGTGAACTCGGAACATCCCCAAATGATATATATGAGATGGATGCAGCAAGTAATAGAAAAATCGAAGATGTGAGAGATATAAATAACAATATAGGGACATTACCTTTTGATTCAAAATATAAAATTTACATATTAGATGAAGTTCATATGTTTACTAAAGAGGCTTGGAATGCACTTCTTAAAACGATAGAAGAACCTCCAGAACATGTTGTATTTATCCTTGCTACTACTGAACTAGAAAAAGTACCCGATACGATAGTATCTCGTTGTCAGAGTTTTATTTTCAAGAAGCCTACTGATAGTGTTATTGCTTCTGTAGTTACAAATGTCGCCAAAAAGGAAGGGTATACACTAGAAGAAGGAGGAGCAGGACTCATCGCCCTTCTCGCAGATGGTGCATTTAGAGATGCGCTCGGAACACTACAAAAAGTTATTTCTTTTTCATTAAATAATAAAATTAGCCTTAAAGATATCGAAGAAGTTACAGGATCCCCCGATGAGACTCTTGTAAATAATTTCCTTGATTCTATCGCAATTAAAGATATAGAGAAAGGTTTTCTTTGTATTAAAAAGGCGAGTGAAGAGAATCTTGATATGTCTGTCTATTTAAAAATGATACTTGCTAAACTTAGATATGCTCTTATGTTGCGCTATGCACCAAAAACCAAGAAAGATATAGAAGGAGTTATCTCAGAAAATGATATGATATTTATCTCTAATCTCGTGTCTTCCAAGCCAGAACATATCTCATCTGCTACATTGTCTGTTCTGTTGAACACATATCAATCCTTGAAAAATGCAGTTATCAGTGAGCTACCACTAGAAATGGCTTTAGTAGAGATTTTAAATGAGAGAAAATAATAATAAAATTTGGGATGTGATAATAATCGGTGGAGGAGCCTCTGGAATGATGGCTGGTTCTATTGCTGGTTCTAACGGAAAGACAGTACTTATCTTAGATAAGAATAGGGATCTTGGTGAAAAGCTTAAAATCACAGGCGGGGGTAGATGTAACATAACAAATAACGAACCAGATATCCATAAGATGCTGGCTATCTATGGTGAAGGTGCACCTTTTTTATATACACCATTTTCTATCTTTGGGGTAAAAGATACTTTTAAATATTTTGAGTCGAGAGGGCTTCCTCTTGTTGTTCAGGCTCGTAATCGAGTTTTTCCTGCTACCGAAAAAGCTCTTGATGTTTATAATGTTTTAAGAAAAGATTTAGAAAAATATAATGTTAATATTAAAAGTAACTGCACCGTTAAAAAAATAAATAAAGAAGATGAATTAATAAAAAGCGTTGAAACTGATAGCGGGGTATACTTTGCAAAATCTTTCGTCCTTGCGACTGGTGGAATGTCGCATTCAGAGACTGGATCGACAGGTGATGGCTTTAAATGGTTAAAAGATTTAGGGCATGAAGTTAAAGATTCTAGTCCAAATATTGTACCTCTTGCAGTTAGTGATGAATGGGTAAAGTCTCTTGCTGGTGTGTCGCTTTCTTTTATGAAGATAACTTTTTTCTTAGAAGATAAAAAGCAATTTTCTAAGACTGGTAAAATCCTCTTTACGCATTTTGGTCTTTCGGGACCTCTTATTCTAAATAGTTCTAAGAAGGTAGATGACCTACTTCAGCAAGAAGGCATTGTCACTGCTCATATAGATGCTTACCCAGATACAAACGAGGGTAAACTAGAGGAGTCTATAATTAAAACTTTCGATACAAATAAAAATAAAATGTTGAGAACTATTCTGAAAGATATAGTTCCAGAAGGTATGGCCAAGTCTATAGAACTGATGAATACTGGGATTAATTTTGATACGAAAGTGCATAGTGTCACAAAGGAGGATCGAAAGAGAATAGTTAAATTACTTAAATCTTTACCAGTAACGATAACAAATCTCATGGGTTATGAGAGATCTGTCGTTGCGGACGGAGGTGTATCACTCAATGAAATAGATATGAAAAGAATGTCCTCGAAATTATATAATAATTTATATATTACTGGTGACCTACTAAATATAAATAGAAACTCTGGAGGCTATAGTCTTCAGATATGTTGGACTACTGGATATATAGCAGGAGCTTCTGTTTAATTTTTTAAATCTTTTTTATATATTGAAACTAAGCTATAAAGTAAACTAAGGACCAAGGGTCCTATCAGGATTCCGATTGGTCCTACTAGAGCTATACCTCCTAGGATTGCGAAAAGGACAAATAAAGATGAAATATCTGTATCTTTTGAGATTATATATGGTTCTAATATGTTATCTATTGTCCCCACTAGAAAGAATGACCAGATAAGGAGTCCTAGAGATTGAAGTTCCATTCCACTAAAGAATAAAAATAAAATTGTCGGTACTGTGACGACTGAAGTACCTATCGTTGGAACAAAAGAACAAATACCTGCTACGACTGCCCAAAGGACCGCATTAGGTACCCCAAAGAATACAAACCCGAGCCAAGCTAAAAATCCTTGAGCAAGAGCTATGATAAAAGAACCTTTGAGTATCCTATTGATTGATTTTTTAAGTGTCGAAAGTATCGTATTTGTATCTTCGTCATGCATCGGAAATATTTTAATCAATTCATTTTTCCATTTTTCTCCATCTTTTAGTAAATAGAAAAGAGTGAGTATCGTTAGGATAAACATTAGGATGGAATTTAATGTTGCTCCGAAAAATTCAGCCAAGTTATTTGTAAGACTTGTAGCAAGTCCAGATATTTTAGCACGGATATCGAAATTAAAGCCAGTAGGAAGAAACTTATTAATTGAATGATTTACTGTGTCCATAAAATGATTAGTTCCTCCAGAGTTAACTACATCAAAGTAAACATTTTGAGTTTGATAAAATACAGCCTTGCCTACGAAGAATAGAGGTATACATAGCCCAACCAAGAAGAGGATAACAGTTAAAAGTGATGCTAACCATGATATATTGTAAACTAAATTCTTTTTTATCCATCTGTATATAGGGCTTAAGACCACTGAAAAAGCTATAGCGAGGACTAGCAGAGTTAGAAAAGGAGAAAAGATTGCCAATGTAAATGCAACGGCAATTATTAAAAGCGCAAATAAAAAATACTTTTCGGTTTTAGATGTTTCCATGAATGTATTATAACAAGATTTTTCGCCTATGCCTAGATTATAATTGTTTATATTCTTGATACAATAGAATCATAAAAAAGTTATAGACCCCGATGTCTTCCTTATAGGGGGATTTTATTTTTAATTTAATCAAATTGAACGATACTGAAAGAGATGATATGAATATGATGATAGTTATACTGTGGCCTATCTGGGTTCCGGCTGTATTTTTGATAGGGTATTTGATATATCTTATGTGGTAGTTTGTCTAATCATAAATACAAATTGGATTGGCCGTATTTTTATTGAAAATATTTTTGAATTTCTATATGGGTATTTTTGACTTCATTTTCGATAGAGCCTAGCTCTGTAGCTAAACTTTTCCATTTGGTAGTCTGTGCTTCTGTAGGATTTTTCCAATTCATTGTTAATCCCAATGTTATCATTTCAATCAATTTTTTATTTTCTCTATCTAGTAAATCTATAGCTCTTGAATAATCGTTAAAAATATTTTCATTTCTTACTTTTTTTGAAATATTGATATCTTGTTGAACAAGTATTTTCAGACTATCAATTCTTGGTCGTATTGCTTGTGCCTCATTTAATAATTTACTTAATACTTCGTTTGTTTTATT
>CAIJLF010000069.1 GCA_903821415.1 uncultured bacterium
AATTAATATATTTATTACTAAGATTCAAATAAGATAGTTATTTTAGTTTAATAACTATCTCTAACGGTATGGAAACAATAACAGATCAAAAAATAATAGAATTAAAAATTATAGCAAATGATATCCGTAAAAGTATTGTAGAGATGTTGTATTTGGCTGGTTCTGGTCATACAGCAGGGCCTCTAGGAATGACGGATATCTTCACATATTTATATTTTAATGCACTTAAACACAGACCAAAGGAGCCATTTTGGTCAGAACGTGATCGTTTAGTCTTATCCAACGGGCATATCTGTCCAGTTTTGTATGCTACTATGGCTCACGCTGGTTATTTTGATAAAAGTGAATTAAAAACATTGCGTAAATTTGGTTCACATCTACAAGGACACCCACACAGAGAGTTTCTACCAATGCTCGAGACTTCATCTGGTCCTTTAGGAGAAGGTCTTTCTCAAGCTATAGGTATGGCAATAGTTTCTAAGATGGATAATGGTATTAATAAGAAGATATACTGTCTTGCAGGTGATGGTGAATTAAATGAAGGTCAAAACTGGGAGGCCATAATGCTAGCTGCTAAGCAGAAACTTAATAATTTAATTCTAATCATTGATAGGAATTTTATCCAAATAAATGGAAGTACTGAGATCGTAATGCCTTTGGGTGACTTACTTTCAAAGTTTAAATCATTTGAATGGAATGGAGAACAAATAGATGGTAATGATTTTGTACAGATCAACAAAGCTATATACAATGCTAAAAATGAAAATAATAAGCCATACGTAATAATAGCCAAAACTATCCCATGTAAAGGAATAAAAGAATGGGAAGGCAATTATAAATGGCATGGTAAAACTCCAAACAAAGAAGAGTATGAAATGGCTATGAAAGAATTAGAAATATTAGGAAATAATATTAAATAATATGCTTAATCAAAATATAAAACTTAATACAAAAGTTTTTAATCCAGATGTCGAAAAGAAGTCTACACGTCTTGGCTTTGGAGAAGGATTAATGCAGGCGGGTATAGAGAATGATAATGTCGTCGCGCTATGTGCTGATCTAAAGGATCCTACAAAGATGAATCAGTTTGCTGATAAATTCCCAAACCGATACATAGAGATGGGGATAGCAGAACAAAATATGGCGAGTGTAGCTTCGGGTATGGCTTCGATGGGTAAGATACCATTTATGGCTTCTTTTGCCATCTTTAGTCCAGGAAGGAATTGGGAGCAGATAAGAACTACTATTTGCTACAATAACCAGACAGTTAAAATTGTAAGCTCTCACTCAGGTACTGCAGTGGGGCCAGATGGAGGAAGTCATCAGTGTTTAGAAGATATTGCATTAGCTAGAGTATTACCCAATATGGTACTTATTTCACCTTGTGATGCAATTGAGGCGAGGAAGGCAACAATAGCTATAGCTAAAACAAAGGATCCAACTTATCTAAGATGTACTAGGAATGACACCCCTATAATAACCACTGAGGAAACTTCTTTTGAAATTGGCAAGGCACAAATAATTTTCCAGCCTGAAAATGGTTTAGCTCAAGTAGGGATAATAGCTACTGGACCAGTATTATATAATGCCTTAATTGCAGCAAAGAAATTAGAAGAAAGTGGTATAAAAGTTAAAGTTATGAATCTTTCAACTATTAAGCCATTAGATGTAGAGTCGGTATTGAGTATAGCAAAAGAAACTAAGAATATCATAACAGTAGAAGACCACCAGACAGCTGGTGGTATGGGGAGTGCAGTTGCAGAGTGTCTCGCTGAATTTTATCCTACCAAGATTAAATTTCTAGGTATTAAAAATAAATTTGGCCAGTCTGGAGAGCCAGAAGAGCTCGCAAAATATTATAAATTTGACGTAGAAAGTATAATAGAAACTGTAAAAAATTGAAATA
>CAIJLF010000070.1 GCA_903821415.1 uncultured bacterium
AAGTGATGGAGATTATTTTTCATACTATAATACAGATAATAATTTGGATGATTTTTTATCGTTTAACTTGATGCCAATTTATCGAACCATATATAATAATTTGATAAATATCCTGGGTCCAACACCTGCGCTAACAGCCGCACAATCTCTAAATCTAAAAAGATTAGCGTCAATATTAGCTACTGGTCCACAAGACGACAAAGTTACTTTGAATATTAATGGTTCTTATGGATCCACAAGCTATATATCAAATATAAGAACTTTTTTAGATAGTTCTGGAGATGCAACCTTGTCTCTTTCTGTTTGTCAAAGCATATACAAAGAAAGCAAGAGACTAGAAACCGATAGAGTATATAATACCTCCATCATGCCATATAAAGCTCTTCCTGTCGATGTTAATGATAATTATTCTAAAGTTCCAAATGATATATTTCATAAGCTAGCGTCTAAATATGGTGTTTATCTTAGATTTTCTGGTGATGATGCTAAAATTACTGTGAATAAATTACTTAGATGGAAAGAAAAAAAGAATTCTTCAAGCTATGTTGGTGGACCGAACATATCTATAGATTCTAGGTTTATTTATTGGACATCTTCTTCTAGAAATATGGCTAATGAAGCTAGTTCTATACCGTCTCCAGGAAATGTTGGAAATACTTATTACGATCAACATATTCAAGCTGGTCCTTTGAGAATACAGACAGACATATCTAATCAACTAGTATATTTTAAAACACTAGATAGTGGAAGTGAAGAAGCTACAATGAAAGCCGGACTAATTAAAGCTTCTCAAAATCCAAGAATCAATACCGACAAATCTAATTACATTATGGTTCCAGAAATTAAATATTCTATGTTCTATAAGCAAGGAGCATTTAAGATAGGTAGTAGCACATGCTATATTGATGAGCCTGTTGGTCAACAAAGTATGTATAATGGTAAGCTGGATGGAAAACCTATATTTCTCAAAACAGATAAGTTAAGCTCAACAAAATGGGGATCTTCTGGAACTAAAGAATTTAATTTTGACGAGGCAGATATTGACTCTTATAAAAAACCATCTTTAAAATTTAAACTATATACTGCTGGAGATGTAATTAAATTAGATAGTTTAGATATCAATTTTTTAAGATATAAAGAAGAAACATTGTGTTCCTGTGATTCTTTTTATAAAGAAATTATTAATAGAAGCGAAAACTACACAAAAGAAATTAATGTTAATAGATTTTTAGGAATAGATATATTTGAGCAAACTCCTAAGAAAGTAGGTTATGGCAGAGCAGGATATTGTGACTATGTCAATCTTGGAAAAGTAAAAAATACTATAGCAGGGGTGGAGGTTTCTGAATATGTAACAGGTAGCGTTCCTGGGGTTTCCACTAAATATTCTCCTCCAATAATAGCTTACGGAGGATATGATGCCTCTATTGTTTCTGAACTGGGGGTTAAACTCCCCAGTCATCCTACACCAGGAGAAAAATTACCAACCCTAGATAGTAGAAATCCTAATT
>CAIJLF010000071.1 GCA_903821415.1 uncultured bacterium
CAGATTTTGCATTTTTGAGTGCTCCTTCTAAACCAGCTACGAGTTCTTTCTTTTTTTCTAATGTAATTGGCATTTTGTTTGTTTGAATTATAATGTTTATTAAAACATAACAGAGGCACTCGATTCAAATAAAAACATTATTAAAATTTTTTTATTTATCTCTCGTTTTCTGTTAAAAAAAGGCCCTGATGGGCCGTTTGCGTAGACAATTTCATTTTATCAATGAAATTGCTTTCGACCTCGGCAGGATATACAAAGCTACTGCTTTGTCGCCCGTCCAAACTACTGTTTGGATTAGGGACTTATACGGCTACAAAACTATACTATCAAATATTCCTACTTTGTCAAATTCGCACTGACGCTAGGAGTGCTTGTTTTCCCTTTGATTGAATCGATATACACAAGAGAAATAAGCCCAAGTAATATAACCCCTGTAAATGCCAATATAACTTTGAAAGAATTTTTGTTTAACATGTGCATATTATATCACATGTCATTTATATTACTAAAATACCATGCATATTCTTTCCACCCCACCCATAAACCCCCATTCCCGACGTGGGATATTCCCCCACGTCGGGAATGGGGAAAAGCTTTATTATATAGATATTTTCCTCTATTGACATTTAAGCATAAAATGATATAAATAGTTCAAATTTTAACCCCTTTAATAAAAAAATTATGAAGACAGACAAAGGAAACATCCTTATTGCTATGGTGATTTGTGGAGCAATATTCATTCTTGGAATGCTCCAGTATTATATTCCCAGCTCAAGTCCCTTGGCCGGGAACTATATGATGGCCGTAAGTACGCTGATTGTCTTTCTAATATTTTTTGCTTTATACATCGAAGCAAACATACTATTAGTAAGAAACAACAAGAAAAGGTCTAGGTACGTATTATTCTTTCTCCCTATGGTCGGATCCTATTTGTTGGCGATTATTAGTATTATGGGTTTAAATCTCCTCGATATGCATACCAGTCATTCGATGTTTAAGGAGGTAGGAATAATATCAATCCAAATGTTCTCATCTATTGGTTACTGGAGTATCTTAGTTGTCCTTGAGACAATTATATTGATAATGCTAATAAACAAAACTCTAAACCAAGGTTTAAATAGTAATAACCAGCTATAGATAAATGGTTAAAAAGAAAAGCTCTGACATTAATATTTTGTCAGAGCTTTTTTCTTTCCGGTTTCATTACAAATACCCAATCCCCATTTCAACCCCCATTCCCGACGTGGGATATTCCCCATGTCGGGAATGGGAGAACTTGCAAGAAACGTATATTTTAGTAATATAAAAAACGAACCAATACCATAAAGATATGATAAATCTTAACTTTATTCCGGGATTCCCAGACTTCAAAAGGATCAAATTCGGAACGAACAACAACCTTGTCGCTAAGGTTTTAACGTTCGGGAAAAATAAATCGAGGGGCAATGGTGACCCGAGGAAGCACCAGATATTCCCTCTCAATATGAGGAAAAAGTAACAACAATGCCGTGCAGGAGCTCCGCCTCCTACACGGCATTTATAATTCTAGAATATTTATCAAAAATAAAATACACCCCATTCAGGATGTATTTTATAATTATCTATATTGCCATCACTTCTATTATTTACTATTGAAAGTAACGACAACTAAAGAGATAAATCTAAGCAGGACGACCGGCTGGAGTCCCTGTAGATGTTGCTTTTGATTCACAATATTTACAACTACTTCTGTGTGTAGATATCAAGTAGACAGCCGACAACCCGACGAGAACATATACGATCTTCGAGATTATCGCCCCTTGTCCACCAAATATCATTCCTATATCCC
The DNA here is from genome assembly GCA_903821415.1 of uncultured bacterium. Classification (GTDB taxonomy): domain Bacteria; phylum Patescibacteriota; class Minisyncoccia; order Phycocordibacterales; family UBA9973; genus UBA8515. The sequence continues at coordinate 1,829 of CAIJLF010000071.1, forward strand.
AGCTGAATAGACCTACTAGAAGCCAATTCAAACCTCCTACGATAACCAATACAAATGCAAGACCATGTGTAGCTTTCATAATTTAATTTAAAGTTTAAGCAATTTATGAAAAAGTAATTCGTAAATTAACTTAATAAATATTTAATAATTTTCGAC
>CAIJLF010000072.1 GCA_903821415.1 uncultured bacterium
AAATTATTCCATTTGAGAATTATTCTTAATGCTGTATTACAATTCAATTAATTATTTACCAGTAAATTCATGCAAAAAAATTATAAATATTTAAGCATTATAAGTGTATTTTTTGTTTCGGTTCTACTGATTTCCAACGTAGCTTCGACAAAGATAGTAGATTTAAAATGGTTCACCTTTGATGGTGGAACGTTACTTTTTCCTCTTAGTTATATCTTTGGAGATATCCTTACTGAAGTTTATGGGTATAGACAGTCGAGAAAAGTCATATGGCTTGGATTTTTTATGGCATTACTGATGTCCCTTATATTTATAATCGTAGGTAGTTTACCTTCTGCCCCTGGATGGAATAATCAAAATGCTTATGATCTCATTCTTGGTTTAACTCCAAGGATAGTTATTGCTAGTTTATTTGCCTATAGTGCAGGAGAATTTTCAAATTCATACATCCTAGCTAAGATGAAAATTTGGACTAAAGGTAAGATGCTATGGTCTAGAACTATAGGTTCGACTTTGGTTGGAGAGTTGATAGATAGTATCCTATTTATTCTTATCGCATTCTGGGGTATTTTACCTAGCTCTCTTATTATTACTTTAATAATTTCAAATTATTTATTTAAGACGGGGATAGAGATATTATTTACTCCTATTACTTATAAAGTAGTTAGCTTCCTTAAGAAGAAAGAAAATGAAGATTATTATGATACGAATACAAACTTTAGTCCTTTCAGTCGGGAGTAGGTATTTATTTTAGGAATTCTTGAATTTTATTTAAAGCTTTTATTTTCTGATTATTTTCTCTTGGGTCTATCCATATAGTATTACTATCTCTTTTAAACCAAGTTATTTGTCTTTTAGCAAAATGCCAAATATCAGTATAGAGTTTTTCTACCATTTCGTCTTTTTTAATTTTATTTTGCAGGTATAGGGCTACATGCCTGTATTCAAGACCGAAAGTATCTAGTCTTTTCCATGTTGTACCGTTTTCATGAAGGTTCTCTATCTCTTTTATCATTCCTTTTTTAATACGATAAAGTAGTCTAACTTTTATTCTTTCTTTTAGTATTTCAGGTTGTAGTTTTAATCCAACTTTTAAAAACTGATATTTTGATTCCGTTTTAATAGTTTTAGGGACAGAACCTAAGCTCTTGGCTATCTCTATAGCACGAATTAGTCTCACCCCGTTATTGATATCAATATTTTCGGCTCTATCTTTATCTAATTTTATAAGAATTTTTAGAAGTTCCTCACTAGACTTTTTAGAAAGTTCTTCTCTTAATTTTTTATTTGGAGGAACATTCGGAAATACCGTTCCGTCCACAACTGCATCTATATAGAAGCCTGTACCACCACAGATTATAGGGACTTTACCTTTTTTAATTATTTCTTCTATTTTTTTATTCGCAATCTTTTGGAAATCATTTACAGTAAAAGTTTTATTAGGGGATAGTATATCGAGTAGATGGTGAGGTACACCTCTCATTTCTTTTTTAGTTATTTTACCGGTCCCTAGATCCATCCCTATATATACCTGCCTAGAATCAGCAGAGATTATCTCTCCATTTACTTGTTTAGCTATTTCTACCGCAAAGTCACTCTTACCTGTAGAGGTTTGACCTAATATAATAATAACTTTATTATTAATCATTATTTTATTATATTCGCACAAAAATGACTTTTTTGCTATAATGCTCAAATGGGATTTAAATCATATATAACAAAAAAAGCTCTTCAGATGAAGGGGATGTCTGCAGAACAAGCAGAAAAGATTACTAAACAATTAGAAGACAATCCAGAGATAGCTGAGAGTTTAAAGGCTCTTGAAGCCAATAAGGAGGTCAAGGAACTTTTTGAGAAGATTACAAAGGAGATAGAAGAAAAGAAAAAGGCAGGAACAGCAGAACAGTATGCTTCTATTTTAGTCATGAATAAATACAAGGCAGATATCATAAAGCATCGTGAGGCACTAGCTCCACTTATGAGTTTGATGCAGAAATAAAATTTAAATGATAGGCATAATTTTCACAGCCATAGGCACTTTTTTAGATGAGTTCTCTCTTTCTTCTGGAAGGTCAGAAGTTTTTAATAAAAAAGAGAATATATATACTTTCGGATTTTTAAACTATTTCTGGATATTAGTTTTACTTGTATTAATTGCATTAGTTAAAAATAGTTTTGTATTTAGTTTAGAGTCTATTCCACTAATGGTTGCTTTTATTATACTTGAGATTTTTCAGGTATATATTTCTTTACATGCGACCATAGAAGCAGAAAGAAGCACTTTTGGTTTTTTGATGATTTTAACTATACCACTGCTATTGTTGGTGGATACCTATCTCGGATATAAGATAAGTCTTATGGGTGTAATGGGTATATCTATATTGATTATTGGTCTTATTGTCTTGCTTATAAATCATGGTTTGAGTAAAAAGGGTATATGGTATGTACTTTTTACTGCGATAAATGCTGTAGCAACAATTTCTTTATATAAATATTGTATTACTCACTTCAATTCTGTAGAAGCTCAATACATAATAACTTTGATTTTTATATTAATTTTTTTGTTTATAATGTCTAAAATTAAATATAAAGAAAATCCATTGAGATTCATATTTAAACGCAGATTATTCATCGAATCATTCCCCAGAGGTATAAGTGGAGTTATAGTAAGCTTTGCTTATCTTTATGCGCCAGCTTCAGTCATAACTAGTGGAAAGAGAGGTTTTTCAATTTTGTGGTCCATTATTTCAGGCAATCAATATTTCCACGAAAAACATTTATTAATTAAAATATTATCTTTCATACTG
>CAIJLF010000073.1 GCA_903821415.1 uncultured bacterium
GAAATACTTTAAAAGCCTTTGGTATAAAATGAAATCCTAAACGAGAATCAAGAACAATATTTTCCATATTACCTATTTCTATGTTTCTATCATCTAATTCTTTATCTATAGAAGGATCAGTTTCTCCCATAATATTCAAATCTCCAAGAGAAACACCTTTTTTATCAGCAATGGAACGCATAAAATCACCTGTCGAGTAATGAGTGTAACCTAAAATCTCTGCTACTTTTTTAGCAGTGGAAGACTTACCACTTCCTAACTTTCCCGCAATCGTAATAATATGCTTTTTGTCATTCATAAATTCATTCTAACATAACGATAGTCAAATAAAAACCCTTATGTTATAGTGCAAAGATGAAGATTTTAGCAATTGAAACCTCTTGCGATGAGACAGCAATCTCGATAATCGAGGTTAAAAATGAAGGCAAAAAAGTAAAATTTAAAATTCTAGGTAATGAGATATCCTCTCAGATAGCTCTTCATATACAATACGGAGGAGTCTTCCCTATGATGGCAAAACGCGAACACGGAAAAAACATAATAAGTGTTTTAGAAAAAGCATTAAAGGAAGCAAAAATGTATTCTCTTACAAAAATACCCCAACCAGACAAAAAATTAGAAAACAAAATAAATAAATTATTAGAAAGAGAAAATGAAATACAAGATAGATGGATGAAGACAATGCCATTTATCAAAAAACCAAAAATTGACGCAATAGCCGTGACGACAGGACCGGGGCTTGAACCAGCACTTTGGGTTGGTATAAGCTTTGCGAAAGCATTAAGCGTATATTGGGATATACCGATAGTGCCAGTGAATCATATGGAAGGTCATGTCTTTTCTATCTTCCCAAATAAAACAAAAAACTTCAAAGTTGAGATAGAAGATAAAATGTTCCCCATGCTTTCCCTACTTGTATCAGGAGGACATACAGAGCTAGTACTAGTCAAAGATTGGATGAAATATAAAAAGATAGGACAGACTCGCGATGATGCTGCGGGTGAAGCTTTCGACAAAGTAGCTCGAATGCTAGGACTTCCTTACCCTGGAGGACCAGAGATATCAAGACTAGCAAGAATAGAACGCTCTGCTGGTATGAAGCGAGAAAATGTTGTTCCAGGAAGCTACAATAAAACATCTGATTTTTCAGGTCCTCGGACGAAGGGGGCGGGAGCAGTGCCAGACCATGAAAAATCAGATGTTTTATCTCCGCTTATTTCTCTCCCCCGTCCTATGATTCATTCTAAGGATTATGATTTTTCTTTTTCGGGGTTAAAAACAGCTGTGCTTTATTTGATACGAGATTTAAAAATAGAAAACCCAAATATTCTTGATGATATAAATATCAAACAAAAAATTGCAAGAGAATTCGAGGATGCAGTCGTTGAAACATTAGCACATAAGACCATTAAGGCCATAAAAGAATACAAAATACAAACCTTGATAGTAGGAGGCGGTGTCTCTGCTAACTCATACTTGCAAAAAGTAATGCTCGATAAAATAAAAGAAAATAAACTTAAAGTTAAAATTCATTTTCCCTCTAAAACTCTAACTGGAGACAACGCTCTCATGATAGCTATCGCTGGATACTTCCAAGCCAAAAATAAAAAGTTTGCGAAAAATATAAACTCAATAAAAGCTCAGGGAAATTTGAGCTTTTAATATAAAAGTCGCTTCATTAAAATAGCTCTTTTCAAAATGCACACAATAAAATTCTACTGAATTTTTTGCTCGTACTCGGCCCGTCGGCCTGTGTAAGTCATTTTTCAAAGACTATTTTAATTACGCTTAAAAAGTGTTATATTCTATATATGATTGAACCAAATATTGACCCTAAATTATTGAAGCCTTATGATCCTAAAGAGACTGAAGATCGTATCTATAAACTATGGGAAGAAAGTGGATTTTTCAATCCAGACGTATGTATTGAAAAAGGAATCACAGATAAAGATGCAGAACCCTTCTCTATGGTCCTTCCTCCTCCAAATGTGACAGGTACTCTTCACCTAGGTCATGCTGCTACTCTTACTATAGAAGATATCATGACTCGTTTTGCTCGTATGCAAGGTAAGAGAACTCTTTGGCTACCAGGTACAGATCACGCGGCCATTGCAACCCAGTCTAAGGTTGAAAAGATACTGGAAAAAACAGAAGGTAAAAGAAAAACAGATCTAGGTAGAGATGAATTCTTGAAAAGAGTTGAAAAGTTTGCACAGGAAAGTCATGATACAATCGTAACTCAGTCTAAGAAAATGGGAGCATCTTTAGATTGGTCTAGAGAAGCCTATACTCTTGATGCAAAAAGGAACTTTGCGGTTCGTACTGCATTCAAGAAAATGTATGATGATGGAATTATCTATAGAGGTCACCGTATCGTAAACTGGGATCCAAAAGGTCAGACTGTTATCTCTGATGATGAGATAGTCTACGAAGAGAGAAAGGCAAAGTTTTATACATTTAAATACTCAAAAGACTTCCCTATCACTATATCTACAACTCGTCCTGAAACAAAAGTCGGAGATACAGCTGTAGCTGTAAATCCAACAGATGAAAGATATAAAGATTACATAGGTATAACATATGAAATTGATAATTTCTGTGGAGTTAAATTATCTATAAAAATTGTCGCTGATGACGCTGTAGAAAAAGAATTTGGAACTGGAGCACTAGGAGTCACTCCTGCTCATAGTCAGATAGATGCTGAGATAGCAATGAGGCATGGTCTCCCTACAAAACAAGTCATAAACGAATTTGCTAAAATGATGGTGGGAGATGAGAGAATACTAGGAAAGAAGACAACTGATGCGAGACTTATAATAGTAGAATGGCTAAATAATGAAGGACTACTCGAAAAAGAAGAAGAAGTAACACAAAATATCTCAACAGCAGAACGTACAGGAGGAATCATCGAACCACTACCAAAGCTTCAATGGTTTATAAACGTAAATAAAAAAATACCATATCGTGATAACAAAAGCTTGAAAGACTTGATGTTAGAGGCTGTCGGAAACAAAGATATAAATATAATTCCAGATCGTTTTGAAAAAGTTTACTATAATTGGATTCTTAACCTTCGAGACTGGTGTATTTCTCGTCA
>CAIJLF010000074.1 GCA_903821415.1 uncultured bacterium
AAGAATTTCTGACCTCTGTCGAAGCCAGGAAATCTAAAAACACAAAAGCATCTTTAAGCCCTTCGCAAGCTCGTAGCAAGGTGAAACAAATAAAATCAGGTAGAGTAGATGCAGGAGCGGCAGCTTTAATATTACAAAGGTATTTAGATAAGAAAAATAATTAAAATAATATATATGGAATATGTAAAATTTGAAGAATTTAAAAAAATGGATATAAGAGTCGGAACTATCAGAGAAGTAGAGCCAGTGCCTGAGACAGATAAACTTTTACGCTGCCAGATAGATTTTAATGAAGTGGACGTTGAAGGTAATCCCAAACTGCGTCAGATTATTTCTGGAATCCATGAATACTACCCTGACTATCAGGTCTTAGTAGGTAAGCAAGTTCTTTATATTGTGAACTTAGAACCAAGAAAAATAAAGGGGTTTGATAGTAATGGAATGCTTATGGCCGTCGATGGACTAGATGGTAGGCCAATATTTTTAACACCAGAAGTAGAAGTCGGAGTAGGAAGTCGTATTCATTAATTTATTAGAATATTTTTCTCCTTAAGGCCTTGCCTTGGGAGCACTAAAGGCAAGGCCTTTCCCCAAAAAATATGCTCGATCCAATTTTAATAATAAAGACAGTTGGTTTACTAGGAATAATATTTATAATATTTGCCGAGACAGGATTGTTCTTTGGGTTTTTTTTCCCAGGGGATTCACTGCTCTTCACAGCAGGTATACTAGCTTCTCAACATATATTTAATATTTATTATCTTATAATTTTCTGCATTATAGCTGCCATAATAGGGGATAGTATAGGATACTGGTCAGGTAAAAAATATGGTAGGAGACTTTTTGAACGCGATGCAGGGTTCTTTTTTAAGAGGCAAAGGATAATAGACGCAGAAAAATTCTATGAAAAGCACGGTAAATATACGCTAATAATAGCTAGGTTTGTCCCTATAATTAGAACTTTCGCTCCTATAGTAGCAGGTATCGGTAATATGCATTACTATACTTTCATTTCATATAATATCTTAGGCGGTATATTATGGGTCTCTTTGGTTACTTTACTTGGTTATACACTAGGAGGAATGATTACAAACCCGGATGCATATATTATACCAATAGCAGTACTAATAATCTTTATTTCTTTTGTACCGATAATAATAAAAATTGTTAAAGAAAAAATAAAAAATAGAAATTAAACTCTTTTATATCATAAGATAGTAGAGTATAATATTATCATAATGAAGCAACCATATAATTATTCTTTTCCAACACCTTCATACCTAGCAATGAATTCTTTTGCTATAGATATATCTGATCAATCTATTAAATATGGTGAGTTAATTACCACACCTTATGGTCTAAGACTAGGGCGATTCGGTAAAGAAAAAATACCTCCAGGTGTTGTTATATCTGGAAAAATAGAAGATAAAGATAAGTTGGTTGAAATTCTAAAAAAAATTAAAGAAAAAGAAAAAATTAACTTCGTTCGAGTATCTCTACCTGAGGAGCAGATGTATATTTTTACATTATCGCTGCCTAATATAAAAGAAAGTGACATAAGGGATATGATCCTACTACAAATTGAAGAACATATACCATTAAAGGCAATTGATACCATTTTTGAATTTGATGTTGTTTCTAGTTCCGAAATGAAGATTTTAGTAGAAGTATCAGCAATTGCTTCTTCGACCGTAGATGATTACTTGTCTGTTTTTAAGAAAGTAGGAATTTCTCCACTCTCTTTTGAACTTGAGGCTCAGGCTATAGCTCGAGTAGTAGTACCAATGGGAGATAAGGAACCTATCATGATTGTAGATTTTGGAGATACTCGCACCGGAGTATCTATTGTTCACGATGGAAAGGTTTTCTTTACCACGACACTAGATATGGGGGGTATTAATCTTACTAAAATGATAGCTAAAAATTTTACGTTATCTTTTGAAAAGGCAGAAGAGATGAAAAGATCATATGGTCTAGAGGGTAACTCAAACATTGAAGATATATTTCCTATAATTTTAAATGAAATTTCTGTTTTAAGAGATGAATTAAATAAACAATATCAGTACTGGAAAAATCATGATAATTTTGGCATTTCTAATAATCAAATAAGTCGCATTATACTATGTGGGGGAGATGCAAATCTAACAGGACTCTCTGACTACCTAGAAGCTAGTATGAAAATAAAAGTTGAACATGCAAATGTATGGGTAAATATTTCAGATATGGGTATTTCAGTTCCAAGCATGTCTTTTGAAGAATCATTGGGTTATATGACAGTACTTGGTCTAGCCCTTGGTAACTTTTCGTATTCCTATAGCCCTGTTGTGAATGTCCTCCCAGAAGAAGAAAAAAATTTAATAAAAAAGGAATATTGGAAAAGATTTTCAATTGTTTTAATTAATATTTTTTCACTTATGGTAATTATTTCTACATTGTTATTATTACCATCTTACTTTTTCTCATTAGCAAAAGAAAACATGTCCGAGAATAGGCTAGAATCTTTCAACTTGGCAAATAAAGATATTTCAAATTTAAACTTAGATAATACGATTAAAGATATAAATAAAAAATTAGATTTAATCGCAACTGTTAAACCAGGATATTTATTGTATGATGATATTCTAAGTAAAGTCCTTTCAACTAGACCAGAAGGTATTACTTTCTCCCAATTACTTTACAGCCAAAGGAAAGATAAAAGTTTAATAATAGAAATACATGGTATTGCGCGTGATAGGATAACACTTCGTAATTTTAAAACTATAGTAGATAATAATCCTAATATTACTTCATCTACTTTACCTATAAATGATTATCTGAATAAAACTAACCTTGATTTTAATATAGTAGGGGTTTTAAAATAATAATATGAAAAAAATTAAAATTAATTCAATACTCATCATTTCTATAATATTATTTATCATTTTTTCTGCATTATTTTTTTATTTTTTAAATATTATCAAAAATAAAAATGAACATACTTCAGTAGTGATAGCAACATTAAATAAAAAAATTAAGGATAAAGATAATATAGATAATCTACAAAAGAAAATAGACGAACTCAACGACACAAACAAAAAAATAAACGGATATATAGTAAATACATCGAGTGTAGATACATTTGTGGAGTATTTAGAAAAAATAGGATTTGATAATAAAGTAGATTTAACTGTAGGTGGAGTTGATATACCTAAAAAAGAAAAAAATAAAATTTCTGTCAGATTAAGTATAAAGGGAGACTTTCCCAATATAATGAATACTATAGCTAACCTTGAAAATAGTGAGTATTATACTAGTATATCTTCTTCATATATCAATAAGGAAATAAAAGAATCCACTAGTCCAACAAATATATCCACAGACTCAGATAAGGACCTTTGGAGGGTAGACTTAACATTTAGCGCATTAAGTATGTAAAAAATATGGAAAAATTTATACAAAAAACAAGTGAAAAAACACAAATGATAAAGAATTTTTTCAAAATAAACCCACACAAACATTGGATTTTTATAATTTATATATTTTTTATATTAGTATTAA
>CAIJLF010000075.1 GCA_903821415.1 uncultured bacterium
AATAAAAATCGAAACATCCCCGTAGAGCCAATGGCTCTACGGGGATGTTTTTAATATTTTATTTAAATAATAGCTTCTTCGCTATCTATGACCTTCATCAACTTTATAACCTGCTTCGAGTATCCAGGAACGATAGAATCTGGATTATATCTCTTAAGTATCTGAGTTGTAGTCATGCCATCCTTATAATGAACTGCATTAGGATTATTACCACTCAATGTCTTAGATATATGTTCGATAGACTGATCTATTGAATCAAAACCTTTTTTACATGAAGACCAACCAAAATTATTATTCGGAGCCTTAGGATTCTTACATGCTTGTTTTCCTCCGGTGGTCTCTCTCATTGCTATAGCAGGGAGTAATCTCCAGTCTATATCATTCTTTTTGGCTTCTACTGCGAACTTCATACCATATCCCTCAAGTGGAGCGTCATGAGATGCAAAGAATGCATCTATGTGTTCTGCTTGTTTTTTGAGCTCATCCTTTTCTTGCGTGGTTATCGTAGAAATTGACGCCTCAACAGTATTATCGTTAACTGGAGTCGTATCTGATATGCTTTGGATTCCTGTAAGTGGTATTGCCACTGCTAACATAGGAATTGCAACTATCGACTGCAAGTAACGTATTATTTTTTGTTTGCTCATAGTTGACGATTATCGCACCGTCAAACGCCCTTTAGGGTCTTACCCAGATCCATAAATGAATCCAAAGTAAAAAGTTCCTTATATATCATCCTTATGACAACATACTTGGAACTCCTTATATAGTAGCACAGTGGTCCATAAAAGTCAATGGTTATACAATGGTTTTTGATAGTGTCAAATACAAAATACCCTTATGTCATAAGGGTATTTTGTATTTGACTTATTGACACATAGGTATATTATATGTCATAATTAGCCTATAATATAAGGATTTATTGGTATTTTTGACATAAATCCCCTTCTGTTTTATAAAAAGCTTGATTTATAAGGATATTTGCTATTTATCTTTCCCGTGGCATTGTTTATATTTCTTGCCAGAGCCACAAGTACAAGGATCGTTGCGGCCGATTTTCGGAGCATCTCTCCTGTCTGGAGTATTACCTTCATCGCTTGAATTAAGTATCAAAGCTGGTCTTTCTTCTATTACCTGTTCATCTGACCTTTCTGTTCCTACATTCATAGTTGAAATAAGGGAAGAAACTTGTTCTTTGAATACAGCCTCCATCTCTCTGAATAGTCTCAACCCTTCTTTCTTGTATTCTATCAATGGTTCACGCTGACCATAAGCACGAAGGTTCACAGATGACCGAGTATACTCCATAGTCTCTAAATGTTCCACCCAAAGGTTATCAGTAATATAAAGTATTATACGTCTAACTGTCTCGAAAAATGTAGCTTCTCCTACTGCTTCTCTCTTTTCTTTTATAGTCTCAGTTAAATTTGGATAATCTACAACTAATTCATCTAAAAATACTTGTATCTTCTCATAATCACCTGAAAGCATTGAGCGTCTTCTTCCGTATATAACATTACGCTGATGATTCATGACATTGTCGTATTCTAAAGTGTGCTTACGAGAATCAAAGTGGAATCCTTCTATCTTAGCTTGAGCACCTTCTATGGCATTTGATATAAAACGATTCTCAATAGGTTGATCTTCTGGTATACCAAGCTTACCCATCATACTCTTTAAACGATCAGATCCGAATATGCGCATCAAGTCATCTTCAAGTGATACATAGAATTGAGTTTCTCCTGGATCACCCTGACGGCCTGATCTACCTCGGAGCTGGTTGTCTATCCTGCGAGCTTCATGACGTTCAGTTCCTAACACAAATAATCCTCCTAAAGATTTTACTTTATCATAAGCTTCCAAACTATATGGAACACCTCCCAACTTAATATCAACACCACGCCCTGCCATGTTTGTAGCTACAGTAACTGCCCCGAAAAGACCAGCATTGGCTATTATCTCACCTTCTCTTTCGTGATTCTTTGCATTCAATATCGTATGAGGGATACCAGCCTGAGTAAGATAAGCAGAAAGAAGTTCATTCTTTTCAATTGAAACTGTGCCTATCAATACAGGTTGACCTTTCTGGTGTAATTCTTTAACTCTTCCAGCGACAGCTAGAAGCTTTGCCTTTTCAGTCTGATAGATTAAATCATTATGGTCTTTTCTATTTATATCTCTATGAGTAGGAACAACGACTACATTTAAACCGTAAACTTTAAAGAACTCTTCCTTTGAAGTTTCAGCTGTTCCTGTCATTCCTGAGAGTTTCTTATAAAATCTAAAATAATTCTGGAAAGTTATAGATGCGACAGCCCTAGTCTCCTTTTCTATCTTCACTCCTTCTTTTGCTTCAATAGCTTGATGAAGACCCTCACTCCAACGACGCCCTGGCTGCATACGTCCAGTAAAGGCATCAACTATGATAACTTCTCCATCTTTAACTACGTAATCCTTATTGTTCTCATATAAAGCCCTTGCTTTTACAGCAGTCTCTAAATGATGAACGTATTTAATCCCTTTCTGAGTATAGATATCTTTTATTCCTAGTAAATCTTCAGCTCTTGTTATACCTGTATCCGTCAAAGAAATAGCTCGAAGCTTCTCATCTACAGTATAGTCTTCTTCTAGTTTTAAGCTCTTCGCAATATCAGCAAAAGTATAATACAAATCCTCTGAATCTTCCGCTGCTGATGAAATAATGAGTGGTGTACGCGATTCATCTATCAAGATAGAGTCTACCTCATCGACGATAGCATAGTGATGCCCCCTCTGTACAATATCACCCATACCATTTGCCAAGTTATCGCGAAGGAAATCAAAACCAAATTCATTATTTGTTCCATAGGTTATATCTGCAGCGTAGCCATCTGTTCTAGAACAAGGGCGTAGGAATTCATATAAAACTTTAAATGAACTTACTTCTTCTTCGTTCTCACTTATCTTATCCATATGAGTAGGATCAAATAGATAAGATTTATTTTCAGAGTTTACTACTGAAACTGAAACTCCAAGCATTGCAAAAGCTGGACCCATCCAAACTACGTCACGACGAGAAAGATAATCATTGACAGTAATTATATGAACACCCTTACCGGTTAATGAATTTAGATATGCAGGCAAGGTAGCCATTTGCGTTTTACCTTCACCTGTACGCATTTCTGCTATACTTCCATTATGAAGAGCGATACCTCCTATCAACTGTACATCATAATGTCTCTGGTTATAAACACGGGAAAATACCTCTCGAACTAAAGCAAAGGCTTCAGGCAGTATATCTTCAAGAGTTGAACCGTTAGATAGTTTATCTTTTAATTCTTGTGTTTTAAGAGGAAAATCGGTATCTGTTAATGCTTTCATTTTAGGCTCTAAAAGATTGATTTTACCAACCAAGGGTTGCCACTTTTTTATTTGTCTATCATTTTCACTTCCAAATATGTTTTCTATAATACTCATCCCGTTAGAAGTAGGTCGCGATCATTATTTTAATTAATAATAGCACCCACCAAATTAATCCCAATAAAATAACTATATTTACC
>CAIJLF010000076.1 GCA_903821415.1 uncultured bacterium
AGAATAAAATCAAAAGAATATAAAGATGCAAACAAAAAGAAGCATTTATGGAATATTCCTATTCAATATGAAAGCAATGGGAAAAATATAAATCTATTAATGACAAAAAAGTCTGACCCGCTAATAGGAACTTCTATCGGTAAATTAAATAAAGAAGAAGGGACTTTTATGCGCGTTCGTTATAGTAAAGAAAATCTAGCAAATTTAAAAACTGAAATACTAAATAATAAACTATCAGTTAAAGACAGACTAGGTATTATACGCGATATTTTTGCTTTGGCTGAAGGTGGATATATAAATACATATGAAGCATTAGAATTTTCATTAGTATATAAAAATGAAACAGAATTTATAGTCTGGTCTGAAATCGCTTCTGGTATAAATAGAATTGCAAATATTATTAATAGTGAGCCTTTTAAAGAAAAATACAATAAATATGTATTATCTTTGTGGAGTCCTTTGGCAAATAAAATGGGGTGGAATCACAAAAACGGAGAAGAACATTCGGAGACTTTCTTGCGTAATCTTGCATTATCCATGGCAGCTAATTATGGGGACAAAAAAATAATAGAAGAGGCAAAAGAACTCTTTAAAAATAAAGACAAGAATCCAATCCGTGCAGATATCCGTGGAGTGGTATACAGCATCGTCGCATCAAATGGAAGAGAAAAAGAATGGAAAATATTTGAAAAATTATATAATAAAGAAGAAATGCATGAAGAAAAAGATAGATACTGTAGAGCTTTATCTTCATTTAAGAATGAGAAATTACTTTTACAAACTTTAAATTTTAGTTTATCTTATAAAGTAAAGAACCAGGATTCTCCATTCATAATTACTGCAGTTTGGTCAAACAAATACGGCAAAGATATAACATGGAAATTTATAAAAAATAATTGGAAAATAATTGTTAAAAATTTTGGTATTGGTGGACACTTTTTATCTAGAGTTCTCTCTCCACTTGGAAACCATTCATCACAAAAAGATTTAAACGATATTAAAAAGTTTTTTACTAAAAATGTCGCCCCTGGTGCCACCCGCACTCTCGAACAATCATATGAGAGAATAGAATCCAATATTGCTTGGCTAAAAGATGACAAAAAATCAATCAAAGATTGGCTAAATAAAAACTACTAGAAATTAAAAGTTCCCCATCCCCGACGTGGGATAAATCCCCCACGTCGGGAATGGGGAAGAATATTAATGTATATAACTCTTGCGATGGATAGGGGTCTGGCCGTGTTTTTTTATAGCCTCATAATGAGACTTGGTGCCATAACCTGAATGACGCTCGAAACCATACTCGGGGTAATCTTTTCCATATTTAGTCATCACAGCATCACGAGTAACTTTCGCCACGATGGATGCCATAGAAATAACAGGATGAAGCTCGTCCCCTCTTATGATCGTCTCTTGATTAACATACTCAATTGGAGCTTTTAATCCACCATCAAGAAAAATATAAAACGAAGCAGGATTATGCAAATTCTGAGTCGCGTCGGAGCCCTTTAGGGTAAAGCGCGAAGAATTTGAATAATCTTGCGTAGTAATCTTAGCCAAGGATTCATTCAACGCTTTCTGTATACATTTTGCAATTCCGAATTTATCAATATTTTCAGGGGAGACAAAAGACACAGCATAGTCGCAATCCCCTTCTGCCTTTTGTTTTTTTAAAAATTCAAACCAAACTTCTCTTTGTTTTTTACTTAATTTTTTAGAATCTTTTAATTTTGGTAATACTTTGCCATAGGCCTTGCCTATGGCTGATTCTAAAAATTTTTCATCTTTTATGAGAAATGCGCATACAGCTACCGGACCAGCCAAAGGACCTCTGCCTACTTCATCTATACCTATTATGTATTTTGTGGTCTTCATATCTGCCATATAGAACTATAATACCTTATTTGCTATACTAAGAAAATATGGAAAAATCGGAACTAAATACTGAGTTTATACATCTACACACTCACTCACATTACTCTCTCCTAGATGGACTATCTAAAATTCCGGATATGGTAAAAACCGCTAAAAAGAACGGTATGAACTCCCTAGCCATCACAGACCACGGCAATATGTACGGAGCTATAGAACTATATAAAGAGGCACATAAAGCCGGCATTAAGCCAATTATAGGCGTAGAAGCGTATATAGCAGAGAGAGGTAGAGCCGACAAAGAACCTGGAGTAGACAACAAACGCTACCACCTGACCCTTCTTGCCAGGACTAAGCAAGGATATAAGAATCTGATGCGTTTAGTCACTATTGCAAACCTCGAAGGATACTACTACAAACCTCGCATGGATAAAGAAATTCTTCGACAATTTAGCGAGGGTATTATTTGTCTGTCTGGATGTATGGGTAGCCAGCTTTCCCGTGCTGTCTTAGCTAACAATTTAGAAAAAGCAGATGAACTCATAAAAGAACATCAAGAAATTTTCGGTAAAGAAAATTATTTTCTTGAAGTTCACTCACATCCTCACGTAGAAAATGATGAATTACTTCGTAAAGGAATTATAGCCTTGGGTAAAAAGTGGAATATACCAGTAGTGGCCGGACAAGATTCTCACTATCTTTGTATAGATGATCACGAGGCTCACAATACACTCCTCGCTGTGAACACTGGAGTTGTAAGTGGTAAGGAAGGAACAGGATTAGAATTTGGTGTTGATGATTTTTCTTTAATTGATGAAAAAACTGCTTTAAAATATTTCAAAGATATTCCCGAGGCTGTAAGAAATGCGAAAATGGTAGCTGACTTATGTGAAGATTATGACCTAGAATTAGGAACAGCTTACTTCCCAGACTTTCCTATCCCTGAAGGTCAGACAGCAGATGAAGTATTAAGAGAGCTTGCATACGATGGATTTGCAATGAGAAAACTTGAAAAAAACCAAGTATATATAGATAGATTAGAATATGAACTTAAAATAATAAAACAGAAAGGCTATCCAGCTTACTTCTTAGTTGTTTCAGACCTTCTAAAATACGCAAAAGAAAATGGTATTTATACAAATATCCGAGGATCTGTCGCTGGCTCTCTTACTACTTACCTAACTGGGATTACAAAGGTTGACCCGATGACATATAAACTTCCATTCGAAAGATTCTTAAACCCAGAACGTCCGTCATTACCCGATATCGATATGGACTACGCTGATAACAGACGAGATGAAATAATCGCTTATGCAAAAAGAAAATATGGCGAAGATAAAGTTGCACAGATCGGAACTTTTGGAACAATGATGGCTAAAGGATCCGTCAAAGACGTAGCGAGGGCACTCGGCTATCCATACAGTATCGGTGATCGTATCTCTTCGATGATACCACTCGGTTCTCAAGGAACTGCTATGACTATCGACCATGCTATTAAAATAGTACCAGAACTAAAAGCTGCTTATAAGACAGAACCTGATACAAAGAAAATTATTGACCTTGCTAAAAAAATGGAAGGATGTGTCAGACACATCTCTGTCCATGCAGCGGGGGTCGTCATGGCCCCTCGTCCACTTTACGAATTCTCCCCTGTTCAGTTCGACCCTAAGGGTGGAAATATTATAACCCAGTACGACATGTACAGCATTGAGGATGCAGGATTGCCTAAATTCGACTTCCTCGGGATTCGTAACCTTTCTATACTTGCTGAAGCGGTAAGACTAGTTAGAGCTATACATAAAGTTGAGATAGACATAGATACTATAACCCTAGATGACAAGCTAACTTTCGAGCTTCTATCTAA
The DNA here is from genome assembly GCA_903821415.1 of uncultured bacterium. Lineage (GTDB taxonomy): Bacteria > Patescibacteriota > Minisyncoccia > Phycocordibacterales > UBA9973 > UBA8515. Next base: position 3,737 of record CAIJLF010000076.1, read on the forward strand.
AGGTGAAACTATGGGACTTTTCCAACTAAATGGCTCTGGTATGACTAGATATTTAAAAGAACTTCGACCTTCAACAATACACGACATCAATGCTATGGTGGCTCTTTATCGTCCTGGACCGATGGAGTCTATTCCTGAATACATCAAACGCAAACACAACCCTAAAGCAATCACGTATCTTGACCCAAGATTAAAAGATATTCTTGATCAATCTTTCGGTGTTATCACTTATCAGGATGATGTTATGATGACTGCTATAAAGCTAGCCGGCTATTCTTGGCTCGAAGCTGACAAACTGCGTAAAGCTATGGGTAAAAAAATTCCAGAAGTCATGGAAGCAGAGAAAGGTAAACTCCTAGAAGGATTCGTTAAGAATGGAATGACAGAAAAAAAGGCTCAAGAATTCTGGACACTCATCGAGCCATTCGCTGCATATGGATTCAATAAGGCCCATGCAGCGAGTTACGGACTCGTGGCATATCAGACTGCATACATGAAAGCAAACTACCCTGTGGAGTATATGACAGCTATCATGACTTCTGAATCTGGTGACATAGAAAAAGTCGCAGAAATAATTCATGAATGTGAAAATATGAATATAAAAGTTCTTCCTCCAAATATCAACGAGAGCTTTGGTGGTTTTACGGTAATAAAAGGTAGTGACCATAAAACTGATAGAACTATTCGCTTTGGATTTTACAATATTAAAAATCTTGGGGTTGATATAGCAGACTCCATAATTGAAGAAAGAAAGAAGAATGGTAAGTTTAAATCTTTAGCAGACTTCTTTGAAAGAATAAATCATAAAAATCTTAATAAAAAGTCTGTGGAAGCACTAGCAAAATGTGGAGCTATGGATGAAATGGTAGAGCATAGAAATATGATTATGGGTAACCTAGAGACTCTTATTGCTTTCAATAAAGAATCTCGTGGTGTAAATGCTCAAGACTCACTCTTTGGATCTATCGGTGGAATAGAAGTAAAACTCTCTCTCCTGCCTCAGACTGAAGCAACTCACCAAGAAAAGCTAACTTGGGAAAAAGATTTACTAGGACTATATGTTTCAGGTCACCCACTCGATAATTACAAAGAAAAAATTGAAAAGTTTGGAACATTGATTAAAAAAGCCTATGAATTAAAGGTAAATACTCCTGTTACTATAGCTGCGATTATAGATGATATAAGAATAGTAACCACGAAAAGTAACAACCGTATGGCCTTTATAAAAATTTCAGACTATACAGGAAATATAGATGCAGTCGTCTTCTCTAAACTTTTTGAATCCAATAAAGATATTCTAATCAAGG
>CAIJLF010000077.1 GCA_903821415.1 uncultured bacterium
CTATTATATTAGCTAATCTTACAAGGGCCTCTTTCACTGATAGTCCTTCGAAAACAACTTCATGAATAATTTGGAAAAATTGTAAATCTATATCTATTTCGCCTTCTTTTTTTAAAATATTTTTAAGTGATGATATACCCTCTTTTGGATAAGTCATTTCTTTTGATACTTCTTCAAAAGGTCTCCCTTTACCTATCTCTACACCGAGGATTCTACTTCTCGATCTTAAGAATAAATCACCAGCACAGGTAAATCCTAAAAAAGTTTCAGGCCTTGCTCCCATATAGATACCAATCTTTTGAATTTTCTGTAAGCCCATAGAGTAGACGAAGCCTTGGGTATTCTCACCAAAGCCTGCACCCTCGACAATACCAACAAAAATACCAACGGTATTCTTCAAAGCAGAACCTACTTGTACTCCTATAATATCATCTGAAAGTTGTATATATAAATCTTTTGATTCAAATTCTTTTTTTAATTCTTTTTTGCCTTCCCCTCCAGCCAAAACCATAACAGAAAAAACTCCCGAGCGAAGCTCTTCAGCTAAGGTTGGACCATATAGGAAATATATCTCGTTATCTGGGAACTCTCTTCCTAAAACTACCGAGAACAATTCCCCACTTTTATCGAAGCCTTTTGAACATATTACAATCTTTTGGTTTGTGATATCACCCTTGTGTGATATCAATACTCCAGATACAGCATAAGAAGGAACAGACACCAAAACTATATCACTATCCTTAATAACATTTTTATAAATAGTGTGACCCTTTAAGGACAGTCTAGATGCTATAGCTGAACCAAAAACTCCATGACCCAAAATTGTGATTTTCATCCCAGTGGTTAATTTTAAAAATAATTTTTTGTTTTATTCGACTTTATATTATAAATAATTCTCTTTTTCATCATATTCTTCTAATCAAAAATTTACTACGGTAAAAGTGTATTAATACTTTAAGGCGAGTGTAATGATATGATCGATAAAAGTAGGTACATCAGAACCAACAGCATATAGCATCCTAGGAATAAGAGAATGGTCAGTTAATCCAGGTAAGGTGTTTACCTCGAGAGCATAAATCCCTTTCTTTGTATGAACAATGAAATCACTCCTAGAATAATGGTCTAAATTAAGTCCAGTATGTATTTTTTCTGCTAGATTTTCTAATTCTTTTTTTTCTTCTCGAGAAAAATTACCTGGACAAATATATTCAGCTGAAACATATTTTGCTTCATAATCAAAGAAATCTTTTTCTTTTGGAAGTTGTATTTCGGCTGAAGGTAATACATAAACTTTTCTATCTCTAAAGTTATTAATCACTCCTACCGTGGCTTCTTTCCCTTCTATCATTTCTTCTACTAAAATATCTGTCTCTGCATTAATACCTTTCAAGAAAGCATTTACAAGATCTGTATAAGTCTTGCATATTCTCATACCAACAGATGAACCTCCAGAGAGAGGCTTCAATATCCAAGGGGGAGATAATTTATCGTGTATCTTTTTAGATATAGATACAGCATAAGAATCGATAGGTCCATCTTCTTCTTCATATTTTGGTAAAGCTAAATAATTAGGTGTTTTTATACCAAGCTTTATAAACTGTTCTTTAGCTAATACTTTATTGTAACCAAGAGATGAAGCGAAGGCACTCGAACCTGTATAGGGAATTTTCCATTGATCGAGTATCTGTTGGACTTTTCCATCTTCACCAAAATCTCCATGTAATGCATTGAAAATAACATCTACAGAATGGAAAACATCTGAGATAGATACAGGCTTACCACTGATATGCCAAGTGCCTTCTTTGTCTATCAATATATCTATTGCCTTATATTTATTATTCAACTTGTCACTCCTCAGATGAGAAAGGACGTTGCTCCCAGTCTTGAGAGATACTTCATATTCAGAGCTTACACCACCACGAATAACTCCAACTTTTATCATATTGGTGTATTATACCAAGTTATATTTAATTTAAAAAGCTCTTATTTCTCTTTTGTTTATGGAATGTAATAGCAAAACGATGAGACTCATTATTGGCCAATAGAATATTCTTCTTGTTTATTTTTATAATAGCTTCGTCCCCTATTATTGCTTTCGGTCTATGGCGTTCATCCTTCACTACTCCCACTATAGGAATATCAAATTGATAACGGTCAAGAACCCTCTTGGCCACATTTATCTGGGCAGTACTCCCATCTACTACTATAAGATTAGGGAGACCCCACTCTATATGTCTTAGTCGTCTAGAGAGGACTTCTTCGAGAGCCCCAGTATCATTGGCAGCATCTTGAGTACGTATAATGAACTTCCTATACTCACTTTTATTCACTTCTCCGTTCTCAATGACAGTCATAACTCCTACCATATTCTGGCCACCCATATGAGCGATATCGTAGGCTTCTATGCGAAATAGCGGAATAGAAATATGAAAATTCTTATCCCAGCCTGAGCCCTTTAGGGTAAAGCGGTGAGAATTTTCATATTTCTGTGAAGCTATTTCGTTATCCTTAATAAGAGCAATATCATTTATATGCTCAAGTGCGAAAATTCTTTTCTTAATTTCTCCTGCCTTTTCAAACTCCCTTACTTTTGAAAATGAAGACATCTGTGTCTTGAGATTTATAATAATACTTTTTTTCTTCCCCTGAAAAAGAAGTTTAATATTTTTAATATTTTCGTTGTATTCTTCTTTTGGGATGAGTCCTAACTGTTTATAAAATTCTCTGTTGTTCTTCTTGTTTGAATCATAATCAAAATATGGGAATATCCTTCTTATTATCTTCATAGCTTCTTTTAAAAGATTACCATTGGGGAAAGGACCAAATATATTTTTATATAAATTCTTATCTAGATTCCTACCTCGAACAATCAATACTTTGGATGGTACATCTTTATTGATGCAAACGAAATTGAAACTTTTATTGTCTTTCTCTTTTGTATTGTATTTCGGCTTATATTTCTTTATTAAATTCGCTTCTAAAATCAATGATTCTAAGACACTATCAGTCTCTTGCCATTCTACACTGTCTGCCTTTACTGTCATATCTAATATAGCTGGACCACGGGTCGATACAAGGTCTTTAGAAAAGTAACTCCTTACCCTATCACGCAAAGAGGTTGCTTTACCTATATAAAGTATAGTTTTATCCATCTTGCCTGATCCTTTCGGACGGCCTAGAAAGAAGTAAACTCCTGGTTTGTCTGGTAAGCCTATTTTCTTGAGTTGTTGACTATTCATATGATATATATTAGATTAAAATCAAATAACGCACAAATATAAATAAATCTTAAAATGTAAAAAAATGGTAAATGTTAAAGAAACAGGAAAAAAGGGTGATCGTGTACAAATCAAAAAAGTAAATGTATATGGTGGAAAAAATATTGTCGAAGATGAATTCGATATTGTATTGTTTCAACCAATTACAAGTTTTGGTTTCGTAAAAAAAATCCACCCAACCGATCCGGAAATAGGTATCGGTGTTACATGTAGCATCCAGTCGATATCCTTTTTAGGAGAAAACAAATATCAGCTGAGTACAGATATGTATATTCGGTATGATGTAACTTTTACATAAAAAACTTAAAATGGAAACTATTGAAGACTTTCTAAAAAAAATAGACAGTGGAGAAGGAAATTTGTATCTCTGTGGGATAGTTGTAATCGTAATTATTTCCTGGTTAGGATTCATAATCTGGAAAGAGCAAAAACAAAAAAAGATTTAATTATCTCTTAATAAGAAACGGCGGACACTAACCATGTGTCCGCTTTTTTTATTTTCTTCTTAAAACTTTTTTCAAATATTTTCCTGTGTGACTTCCTGGTGTATTCGCAACTTCTTCAGGTGTCCCTTTTGCTACTATCTTTCCACCATTTAGCCCCCCTTCTGGACCTATATCTATAACATAGTCAGAACACTTAATGATATCCATATTGTGCTCGATGACAACCACACTATTACCTTTATTCACAAGCCTATTTAATACCTCAAGTAATTTAGCTACATCATCATAGTGAAGCCCTACCGTAGGCTCATCTAATAAATAAATAGTCTTCTCTTCATACGGACGGAAAAGTTCTGATGAAATTTTGACGCGCTGAGCTTCCCCTCCTGAAAGAGTAGTTGCTGACTGACCAAGCTTTACATAACCAAGTCCTACATCCATAAGCGTTTTCATCCTATCGTAAATAGCGGGTATTTCTTCATAGAAAACTATCGCTTCTTCTATGGTCATCTGTAATACTTCATAAATATTTTTCTTTTTATACTTCACAGTCAAAGTTTCTTTATCAAATCTTTTACCATTACAAACGTCACAGGTAACATATACAGTCGGTAAGAAGTGCATTTCAACTGCGACTTCACCATTACCCTCGCAGGCTTCACAACGGCCACCTTTTACATTGAATGAGAATCTATTGGCCTTCCATCCTTTAAGTCTAGCCTCATCACTAAGAGCAAATAAATCTCTGATATGAGTAAAAGACCCCGTATAAGTGGCAATGTTTGAGCGAGGAGTTCTACCTATCGGAGACTGATCTATAAGAACTACTCTAGCAAGATACTCCGTACCAGTAAAAGATGCGCAATTGAAAATTTTCGCTGTGCGAAACTTTCTCTCATATCTAGCTTGGAGGTTCTTATGCAAAATCTCATACATAAAAGAACTCTTGCCACTTCCTGATACTCCCGTAATAGTAACAAGCTTACCCAGAGGAACTTCAGCGTTTAAATTATTGATATTGAAAACTTTTCCACCAACTATCCTTAGTGTCCCCTTATCACTATTTCTCCTTTTTTCTGGAATTTCTATTCTGGCTTCATTCCTCAAATAAGCCAAAGTTCTAGACTTTGAAGGATTCGTTGGAGCATCTAGTAAGTCCTGTAAATAATCTGAAACTATCACTTGACCCCCATGAACTCCTGCCTTTGGACCTATGTCGATAATATAATCCGAAGCATAAATAGTATCTTCGTCGTGTTCAACTACAATAATAGTATTCCCTAAATCTCTAAGATTCTCAAGAGTTTTTATAAGTTTATCATTATCTCTCTGGTGTAATCCTATAGTCGGTTCATCAAGCACATACAGTGCTCCTACCAATCGAGATCCGAGCTGTGAAGCTAGTCGTATTCTCTGAGCTTCACCACCGGAAAGAGTATTCGCTTTTCTATCTAGAGATAAATAATCTAAACCAACATTCAATAAAAATTGAATACGAGCCTCAATTTCTTTAATAACTACTTTTGAAATTTCTTTTTCTTGTTCTGAAAATTCAAGCTCGACAAAAAAGTCTGCAACTTTTTCAATAGAAAGCTGAGTGACATCTACAATATTCAAAGCATTTTTCTTTAAACCAAGATATACATGAAGTGCTTCAGTACGAAGCCTTAATCCTTTACAGTCATCACAAGGATCTAAACCGCCAAAATACTTAGTTCCTAAACCATTACAAGTAGGACATGCTCCATACGGAGAATTGAATGAAAATAATCTTGGTTCTATTTCTGGGAAGGCAAATCCATCATTTGCACAAGAAAACTTTGAAGACATCAAGTATTCATCGTCATCTATTTTTATAATAACTAAACCGTCAGCTTCAAGTAAAGCTCTTTCTACGCTTTCAGCTAGACGAGAAAAAGAGTCCTTTTCATTATCTTTGAATTCATGAATTGCAAAAGTATCCACGATGACTTCTATATCATGTTTTTTTGTTTTTGAAATATCAATCCTTTCTCTTAATTTTTTAATTTCTCCATCAAGACGAACTTCTGCAAATCCTTTATTGAGTAAATCATAAAGTAACTGATAGTATTCTCCCTTTCTACCTCTTATCACAGGAGCAAGTATTGATATAGGAGCTTCATTCCACTCCACACCCATAACTTTCTTTTTCTTTGTATCCTTCTGGAAATTCTTTATCTTATCTATTGCAAAGTGAAGTATCTCATCATTGGATAATTTCTTTATCTCTGTACCACAAAGTGGGCAGTGAGGATGACCTATACGAGCATACAAGACGCGTAAATAGTCATAAATCTCAGTAATAGTAGCAACAGTCGAACGAGGATTGTTCGACCTAGATTTCTGGTCGATAGATATAGCAGGAGAAAGACCTGTAATCTCATCCACATCAGGCTTTGGCATTTGATTTAAGAACTGACGAGCATAAGCAGAAAGACTCTCTACATAGCGGCGCTGGCCCTCCGCAAAGATAGTATCAAAAGCCAAGGAAGACTTGCCACTCCCAGACATCCCTGTGATAACTATCATCTTGTTGCGAGGCATCTCAACTGAAATATTCTTCAGATTGTGAGTTCTAGCACCTTTTATTATTATTTTGTCATTTGTTTCTTTTTTCATAACTTTAAACAGTCCCCACATCACTCTTAGAGGGGGTATATCCCCACACTCATATTTTTATAGCTTGAAACGCAGGCTTTGCCTGTAATAAAAATATGAGTGTGGGGATTAATCAATATTTAACTAAACTAATTCTAACACTAAATAACGAATTTGACAAATCAAAGAAAATAAGTTACTATGACAACGAAGATTCATTTAAAATTGAAAAGGAGGTCCAAATTGGTTAGTTGGTAATCTCCTTTTTATTTGTTTTTTACAAATCGGGGTGTCGCGTAGTCCGGTCATCGCCCTTGATGCATATCAAGTGTTCGTAGGTTCGAATCCTGC
>CAIJLF010000078.1 GCA_903821415.1 uncultured bacterium
CTACTGAATGAGACATTTTTTTATAAAATAATTTGTTTCGCTAAAAACTATGTCTAAAAAAATGGTAAAAAATGGTTTAACTGGAGGAGAAATGGTAGGAATAGGAGCAACTGTCGCAGCACTCGGAGCAGCAGCTTATATTCTTCTTGGTAAGGATGCAAAAAAGAATAAAAAAGTTATAAAAGGTTGGGTTATCAAGATGAAAGGTGAGATAATCGACAAGCTTGAAGATGCTAAAGAAATAACTGAACCCGTATATCATAATATAATAGATACAGTTTCAACTAAATATTCTAAAATTAAAAAAGTAGATCCAAAAGATTTAGAAATAGCAGTGGCTGAGGTAAAGAAACACTGGAATACAATGATGAAAGATGCTAAACCTAAGAAAAAGGCAAAAGCAAAGAAATAATAAATTCTAAATAAATAAAACCCTTTGATCTAGATCAAAGGGTTTTATTATGAGCTTTTTCGCTTTTAAAGGCTACTTTTGAGGTTACCAAAAGAAAAGGCCTAGGAGTCAATTCTTTATTATCTTTTGAAGATAAAGGAGTGGCTCCTGGGCCTTTTGGCTTTTAGGAACGAAAGAACTCGTTAAGTATCATATAAATAAAATACTCAACAGAATGAACTAACATCTCATTAAATTATCTTTTTGTATTCTCCTCTATCAAGAGAAAGTAATTCAACAAGGTAACTTGGTTATTATTATACACTATAAAAACTTAAAAGAAAGTTTTATTTGTGGATAAATATATAAATATGGTCCGCTCGGTAGGAATCGAACCTACGACCATCTCCTTAAAAGGGAGCTGCTCTACCGACTGAGCTACGAGCGGATATTCGTAATTAAACAAAACTATAATATATCTACATATTCAGTTGAAAACGCTACAACTGAGCTACGAGCGGATATTCGTAATTAAACAAAACTATAATATATCTACATATTCAGTTGAAAACGCTACAACTGAACTACGAGCGGATATTCGTAATTAAACAAAACTATAATATATCTACATATTCAGTTGAAAACGCTACAACTGAGCTACGAGAGGATATTCGGAATTGCTATACACAAAAGTACCATATTTAAGACATAAAATCAATAGATATTTGGTTTTCTTTAGGTATAATACAATTATGAAAAAAGAAATAAAAACCATTCTAATCCTTCCCGATATCCGTTCCGCAATCAATGTCGGGGCGATCTTCCGTACTGCTGATGCTGTGGGTGTAGATAAGATATACCTAGTAGGGTGGACTCCTAGGCCTACAGACCAATTTGGACGTGTACGGAAGGATATAGGGAAGAGTGCCTTGGGTGCAGAGACTTGGATACCTTGGGAATATAAAGAAAAGTTACTTCCTTTGATAGTAAGTTTAAAAGGCGATGGATATGAGGTTGTCGCCTTAGAGCAAAGCGAGGATTCTATCGATTATCGTAAATATAAAAAACCAAATAAATTAGCCTTTATACTCGGTCCAGAAGTTACAGGCTTGGATAAAAAGATACTCAAAAAATGCGATAAAATTGTAGAGATACCAATGTATGGTAAAAAGGAATCACTAAATGTGTCCGTTGCTGCAGGAGTAGCTTTATTTAGGATTTTAAGATAATCATTGGACTGTAGTTGTTTGTCCTTTTATAAAAGGCTTATCAGCATTTTCAGACTTTGGTTTACCCATCAGAACCCATATTACGAAAATTGCTAAGACAAATAAGACCACCTCTAACCCGAAACTCATTTCTCCACCACTGTGTTTTTTGTGTGATGATTTCTTCTCTTCTTTTTTCTTGTCGTCCTTCTTTTTGTCGTCTTTTTTATCAGCCATAATTTTTTATATTAATTAAATAATTTTTGATGTGTATTGCAAAAATGAGCGCTACGTCCATCTAAGACTTTTCTTATTATAACACCCGAACAACCCTTTTTACCACAAGCTTGCTTGTTCTTACGGTAAACATTGTGATGATTTTGGAAATTACCTCTAGCCCCATCTACATTTCTATAGTCTGACATTGAATCTCCACCAAAATCTATACCTTTATTTAAGACTTCCTTCATAGAAAAGAAAAGCAATTTTAATAATTCGTCTGGAATTTTTATTGGTCTTGATTCTGGATTTATAGAAGAAAGCCAAAGCATCTCATCTGAGTATATATTGCCAATACCAGCTATGATAGACTGATCCATCAGCACAGTTTTAATATTTTTATTAGGTTTTAGTAAAATTTGATTTTTAAATTTTTTTAAATCAAAACCATTTTCTAATGGCTCGAAACCCAGATTGTTTAAATGAATACACTGATAGGCATTTTCTGTATCAATCATTGTTATCTTTCCAAACTTACGAGAATCACAAAATACCATAGCAAGACCATTTGAAAGAGGGAAGACAGCATGGATGAATCTATTATAAGGGTCATGGAGTTCTTTCCTTTCGTTTTTGTCAGGTGTCCACTTGTTCTCTCTCTTATTATAAATATATTTCCCTACTATTATATGTCCGGTCATCTTAAGATGAATAAGAATAGTCTTCCCGTTTAATAAATTAATTAATATATTCTTAGCTCTTCGTTCTACACTCGATATTTTAGTACCAACTATTAATTTTTTAAATTTTTTAAAAAAAGCTTTATCTTTAATTGTATTTTTAAATTGTTTAATTGGATTTTCTTTATCTAAATCAGTCCATACATCAACAAAAGAAAGCCCTCTAATGGCCATCTTTAAACCATTTACAGTTGTAGTAACTTCTGGTAGTTCTGGCATAAAATAATTGCTAATTATTAATGATTATTTAGAATACGGAGGGCTTCTTTAATGCGTGCATTTGTACCCTCTAAGGACGGAGAGACTTGTTTAAGAGCATCACGAGCTTCATTTTGAGAATATCCTAGAGATTTAAGAGCTTCAAATATGTCACCTTCTTCTCGGAGAGTACTTGGTGTATCTCCACTTTCTTTGAAATTCTGAAGTTTATCACGTAGCTCTATTATTATTTTTTCGGCTGTTTTTTTACCAATTCCAGAGACTTTATTCAGATAACCTACGTCCCCCGTGGCGATAGCTCTTTTAATTGTACTTATAGGAGCTAAAGCTATTATTCCAAGAGCAGACCTGGGCCCAATACCAGAAACATCAAGAAGTAATTCAAAAAATGATAATTCTTCGGTTGTCTTAAAACCAAATAGATCAATAGAATTTTCTCTAACGGAAGTGTATATAAATAAAGCGATTTGATCTTGATTAGAACAAGCAAGAATCGTCTCTGGGGTAACTGAAACTTTATAACCAATATTACCAGTATTTAAGATTATGAATTTATCTGTGGTATATATAATTGTGCCTTCTAAATAAGCAATCATCTTACTATTATACTTTTTTTCTTTAAAATATACAGCCATTTACTTTTTACTACTTTTCTGTTAATATGCGTGTATTCGATTTTATCCCCGGATAGGGATTCCTCATTGAGGGGCTGGTGTCTCGGCTTAATTTGAATGAAAGAATTAAATTAGTCTTTAGTATTAAATAATATATAAAATATGCCAATTACAAAATCAGCAAAAAAAGCACTAAGAGGATCTCTTGTTAAAAAAGCAATGAATGACCGCAACAAGAAAGCTATTAAGGAAGCTATTAAGAGTATTGAAAAGCTAGTAAAAGAAAAGAAAAAGGATGAAG
>CAIJLF010000079.1 GCA_903821415.1 uncultured bacterium
ATAGTGAAGAAGGGCCCCGCAAGCTACGCTTGCGGGGCCCTTTCAATACCCATGAACACCACGAAGTGATATAATATAATAGTTATATTAACAATCTAATTAAATCTAAATGAACAAAAACAAAGGTATGATAGGTCTAGGTCTGATAGTGGCAATTGTTCTTGGAATCATTGTTGTCGGTGGGGGAGTATACTATTTAAAAAATAAGAAAACAGAAAATAAAGAAGTAGCAAAAGCAGAACAAAATTTATTAGAGTATAAAACTCCGTGTGAAATATCTGCTATTTCAAAAAAATCTTTTAGTTTTAGTTATCCAGAGGGGTACTCAATTACAGAGATAAAACCAGAGGAAGGGAATGTCCCGCTAAGTGGAATTATGGAAATAACTATTCAGCCCAATGACAATAGTGGTCCTATAAGAATAGGGCCTGGTTTTGAGGTTTGTGAAAGTTCAGGGATAACATTATGTAAAAATATTGGTGATATTTATAGAATATCTACAAATAATAATTCTGAAAGTTCTATATATGCATATAATAAAATATTATCTACGATAAAAACTGTTTCAGACTGTAAGGTATCTCCTAATACTCAACCAGTTAGTAGTTCCTCTATAACCGTTCTTTCACCTAATGGGGGAGAGACCTACAAAGATAGCGACAAAATTATAATTAATTGGAAGGGTACGGCAAAAGAAAATACGGCGATTTATTTAAGATCTTCTGATGGGGGTTGGTGTTTTATTAAAAATGTCCCAACTAGCGTTAGTAGTTATATTTTTAACCCTTCTCAGTACAATTGCAGTAATGGAAAAACTATTTTAGGAGGACAATACAAGGTGGCATTAATCTCTTACAATAGTAATGATATGGTACCAGAACCAGGAACAGCTTTTGCGGAGAATTATAAAGATGGTGATGGTGCTATCTATAATATTGATTCAAGTGATAACTATTTTACGATAAATTCTTCCGCAGTTCCTACTACAACAGACTCAAAAACATATTCTAATAATGATTATGGTTTCAGTTTTAATTATCCAGATGGATATTTATTAAATGAGAATAATAATGGAGGTTTTTTCAATGAATTGAATATATTTGAATTATCGATAATTGTACCGAGTGGCTATCAAAAAGGCACAGACTTTAATACCGGAAGGGTAGATGTTATTGTGAGTCCATCGATTGCTAAGTGTTATTCTACTGACTATGTAAATGAAGATATGAATGCCATTAAAGAGATAAATGGGAAATCGTTTCATTATAATCCAAAACAGCCTTTTCCTGATAATGCGATGGGTGGACTAAGAGGCTTGGGATCATTATTTTCTATTATCGAAAATGGAAAATGTTTTAGGATAGCAAAACAAGTTGCTTATAGAGATTTACACGGTTTTTCTGATCCACCATATCCTCCTCATTATGACGAACAAAAATTAAACACAGATTTAGATAACATAATCTCAACATTTAAATTTTTGTACTATCAATAAACTCTTTAAATTAAAGGATAAATTGGGCCGGCGACAGTAGTCGCCGGCCCTTTCCTTTTTCCCCCGAGAAATGCTTGACTTTCTTTTTACTTTCGTATACTATTCAAATCACGATGTTAATGAATAAAAATCACCAAAGTTAAGCGGTAAAAGTACGACCAATTGGTTTCGCTTTGTCCGCCCAGAAGGCGGTTTTTTATTTTAAAAACGTCGACATGATATTTGAAAACTGAATGCTGTTCCGACTCACTGTTATCCTTTAATTTTAGAGGGTCTTTTCAATCGAGTCGGAAACAGAACACAACAATAATTAAAGATGTATAAGCATAGAAGGAAGCGGTTCCAGAGAATGCTTACATCGCATCATGTTCTATCTATATGGTAGCGCACGATGGTTTTCAGATTTCCTAATAGGAAATTAAGAGTATATGGCGGATGCCTAGACTAAAAAAGGCGATGAAAGACGTAGCATGGCTGCGATAAGTTTCGGGGAGGTGCCTAGCAACCTTTGATCCGGAAATTTCTGAATGGGGAAACCCCTCTCTGTATCCCAGAGAGACCTTTGCGCTTGACGTAAAGGAGCATACCAAGGGAAGTAAAACATTTCAGTACCTTGAGGAAAAGAGAAAAATATTTATTTTCTGAGTAGCGGCGAGCGAAAAGGAAAGAGCCCAAACCGTTTATAGTAATATTTGCGGGGTTGTAAGGTGACAATGTAGAGCAATCTAGAGAAGTTACAAAATATGTTATTAGATTAAACTTCTGGAAAGGAGTGCCGTAGACGGTGATAGCCCGGTGATCGAAAATTTCATATCTTCTTTGTTGTCATTCTTGAGTAACTCAAGACACGAATAGCTTGAGCGAATCCACCAGAACTAACTGG
>CAIJLF010000080.1 GCA_903821415.1 uncultured bacterium
GGTCATGGCAGCCCCATGAATGCTATAGAAGATAACGAATTCACTAAAAATTTTAAAAACGTGATCAAAAATATACCGAAGCCTGAGGCTATTGTTTGTATTTCAGCACACTGGGTCACGGAAGGGACTCGAGTTACTGCGATGGAAAATCCTAAAACTATTCATGACTTTTATGGGTTCCCAGGTGAATTATATGGTATTGAATATCCTGCAGTAGGAAGCCCAAAATTAGCAGAAGAGATAAAAGATTTATTATCAGATACTACTAGTGTTTTATTAGATAATAATTGGGGTCTTGATCATGGCACTTGGTCTGTTGTCAGACATATGTATCCTGATGCGAGTGTCCCTGTGGTTCAGATAAGTTTGGACTTCAATAAATCACATAAAGAGCATTTTGACTTAGCTAAAAATCTTACAATACTTCGAGAAGAAGGAATATTAATAATCGGTAGCGGAGACATAGTTCATAACTTAAGAGAAATAGATTTTAAAAATATTGAAACTCACAATTATGGATATGATTGGGCAAAAAAAGTATAAAAAAATATCAACAAAGATATTACTGAAGGTAATTTTGAAAATATATATAATTACGATATTTATAATAGTGACTATAAATTAGCAATACCCACACCAGAACATTTTTGGCCGCTACTTTATGTTTTAGGATTAAAAGAAGAATCCGATAAAATTGAAATATGGAATGATATTCTAGTGGGCGGTTCACTTAGTATGACATCTATAACTGCTTCAAAAAACCAATAGAATCTATTGGTTTTTTATATGTATCTAACTAAATATACTTATATTGACACTAGTATTCAATAGTTGTATATTTCATTCATATTTGTCCTTTACATCAAAATTTTCTTTATTTAAAGGACCATAGATAAATATACATAAATAAAAAAAACATGAAAAAATTCATTAGAGCCGTATTGGCTGTTTGGAGATTTATCTCTTTTTTATTATTACTATTAGGGATAGTTATTGTATCTCTTATGGTAGTGCTGACCTTATGGAATAAAAATATTATTCCTTACCAAAATTATGCTGGCTTAGTCCTGATAATTTCTTTCGTCATTATTCTTATCGGGTCATTCGGCATCGAAAAGTCCTATCAAATCATGAAAAAATAAAAGTTTAATTTATGAAAAAATCGAATTCAGTTTTGCTAGTTTTAGGATTAGTATTTTTTTGTCTTATTGGTTGTAAAAAAGATAAGGAAACAAGTGAGTTTATCGCTTCAGGGCATCCAGCATGGGCACCTATAATGTATCAAGATGGTAATAGTATCGTTGGTGCAGGACCTGAAATCACAGCTATGATTTTTAAGGAACTTGGGCTAGGAGTTTCGTTTCCTTATGTAGGACTCTGGGATGTCGTGCAGGCAAAGACTAGGACTGGAGAAGTAGATATGATTGTGGCCGCCTACAAGACGGCAGAGAGGGAGACTTATATGGACTATTCAGTAGTTTACACAGTTGATCCTGTATCTATTTTTGTAAAAAAAGGAAAAACTTTTCCTTTTAATAATTGGGATGAACTCATAGGGGAAAAGGGTGTTGTAACAACAGGAGATAGTTATGGTCAGACTTTTGATCAATACATTAAAAGCAGTCTATCTGTTACTTCTGTAGCTACTCCTGACGAAGCCTTCAGTCTACTTCTGAGTGGGCAAGCTGATTATTTCGTATATGCCTATTATTCAGGTAAAAACTACTTGAACAGTAAAAATTTGAATAGCCAGATAGAAGTTTTGTCAAACAATGTCAGTTCGGAGAACTTCTATATGTGTGTATCAAAGAAGTCATCACTCGTATCTTATCTTTCTAAAATTAATATAATTTTAGAAAGATATAAGAATGATGGTACTATTGATCGAGTATTACAAAAGTATAAATAAATATAAAATTTATTTATTAGAAAACGGCAGAATCCCTGCCGTTTTTTTTAA
>CAIJLF010000081.1 GCA_903821415.1 uncultured bacterium
AGTTTACGCTAAGGGCTTTTATATTGGTTTGATTAATCTTCTTCGTGTGGCTTTTCTAATGCAAGAGCTTCGATCTCGACAGATTCGCCGGTAATTCGCATGACATCTTTATCTATTTTTCTAAATTCATGATTGGATTTATTAAAATGATTTACAGTTGTCTCGAGTGCATTACCAAGTTTCTGGTGCATTTCTTCATAAGTTCTTAAGTGCTTTCCTAACTCACTTACTCTCTTTACTATATCTTTGGCGCTTTCCTCAATTTGCATTGCTTTGAGGCCTTGTAGGACTGTCTGAAGGTAAGCTAGGAATGAAGTAGGAGATACTATTATAACTTTATATTTACTTGCAGCTCTTTGTATTAGATTTTCGGTATCTTCATTAATAGCTCCTATTTTATTTATAAGTAGATCGTAGTATATTGCTTCATGAGGTATGAACATGAACGCAAAGTCCATCGTTCCTTTGTCTGGTTGAATATACTTGGAAGTTTCGACAATTCTGTTTTTTAAATCATTTACAAATACTTTCTCTAGTCTATCTTTCTCTCCCTTATCATTTGTCTCAGAAATACGATTATAATTTTCAAGAGAGAATTTTGAATCTATAGGGATTACTTTATCTTTTACAAATACTGCTGCATCGACGATGGTTCCATCGGGGAAAGGATATTGCATTTGGTAACTTCCCGGAGGCATTATATTCTTGAGGAGAGTTTCTAGATAATATTCGCCGAGAATTCCACGCTGTTTAGGATTCTTTAGTATATCTTGAAGATTTTGAAGTTGATCAGCAAAAGAAACGACCTGCTTATTGGTCTCATCAAGTCTAGTTATTTTTTCTGTAATGTCGGCTATAATTCTTGAAGTTTCAGATGACTGGAAACGCATGGTTTGGTTTATTTCTTTTTGAGATTCACCAAGTTTACTGTCGATTGTCCTAGATAGTTCATTTATTTGATTTAATAATAACTGTACTGAATTATCACTTTTTTCTTCAGGCTTCTTTTTTGTAATAAAAATAACCCCGATAGCTACACTGATTATGATAATAAAAAGAAGAATTATGATTAGAGTATTCATATTTTTATATTAGTCTTCCTAAATAATGTTTAAGTGTATATATCCAATCTTCTTCATTATCAGGGTTCTGTTCTTTTTGGGTTAGCATCCAGTCTAGATAATTTCTATCAATTCTAGCTACTTCTTCGACGGTCTTACCATTGTGTTTGCCGAAATTGAAGATACTCATAAGTGATGGTCTTGAAGATATATCTACCATCTTTTCTATTGCTTGATTTTCTGTAACACCATCTTCTTTCATTATTTTAGCGAGTAGTCTTTCGTAAAGTTTTTCCAATACCAATACGTCACCGAGAGCATCATGTGCGGATGCCTCTATCTCTATATCTAGATAGTATCTTAAGAATTGAAGTTTGTATTGAGGTATGACATTATCCTTGTCTAAGGCTCTAGCAACTCGGAGTGTGCAAATAAAATTTGAAGGGAGGATATCTTCTTTGCTTATTATCGCTAAGTCAAATTTTGCATTATGGGCAACAACGACAGAGTCCCTATCTTCGAATAATTCTTTTATTTTTTTATATCCATCGCTACCCTTAAAAGCTTGCTTATCTGCCACCATTTTATTGGTTATGTGGGTTATAGCACTCGCTTCAGGAGGGATGGGTATAAGAGGTTTATAAAGTTCATTGAAAACTTCATCACCAGTTTTATAAGCTATCTGGCAAAGGAAATCCTTCTTCGGCTCATTGCCTGTTGTTTCAGTGTCAAAAAATATAATTTTTTTAGTCATACTGGTATTCTATCATAAATTTGCTACAATATAAGTATGACATTACATGAACAAATTAAAAATAGTATAAAAGATTGCATGAAAGCTGGGGATAAAGTTCGCCTTGAAGTTATGAGGGGGCTAGTAACTGCTTTTATGAATGAATTAGTAGCAACAGGCAAGACCCCTCAGGATATATTGAGTGATGAAGATGTTATAAAAGTTATCACAAGACTTTCAAAGCAGAGAAAAGATTCAATAGAGCAATTCACTAAAGGAGGAAGAATGGACTTGGTAGAAGAAGAGTCAAAGCAGCTTTTTATTTTAAATGAATATCTTCCCAAGCTTATGGAAGTAAATGAGATTGAAGAAATTGTTAAAAAGAAAATTAGTGAGCTTGAAGTAAAAGATTTGACGAAGAAGGGAATGTTCATGGCGACAGTTATGAAAGACTTGAAGGGTAAGGCAGACGGAGCAATGGTCAAAGAAGTTGTAGATAAATTATTTGTTTAATTAGCTTAATACGATGAAGATTATTTTACATTGGATAATAATATCAGTAGCTGTTCTTGTCTCTACAGGGATAGTTTCTGGTATCAGTGTTGACCCACTTTGGGTAGTACTCATAGTAGGAGCTTGTTTGACGTTGTTTAATATGTTTATCAAACCAGTTGTGAATATTCTTACACTGCCTTTAAATATCGTTACTCTTGGATTATTCTCTTTAGTTGTTAATGGTTTACTTTTTTGGTATTTAGGAAATATTATTAAAGGATTTAATGTTGAAACTTTCAGTGCCGCTTTCTTCGGGGCGTTACTTGTCTCTGTTATAAACTGGATTCTTAAAAAAGTATTTCACTTTGATTTTTAGTATTATATGGAACATATTTCAATCGGAGCAATAAGGCATTTTATTGAGGTACACGCAGTTATCGTTTATTTTGTTATATTTGTAGGTGTTATTTTTGAAGGTGAGATAATGGTAGTTTTTGCAGGTATATTTTCATATTTAGGATCTATAAATGTTTTCATTGCATTGATATCTATTATTTTTGGAGGTGCCACTAAATCATTCCTAGGATATACAATTGGTTTTTATTTAAATAAGCATCATTCTCATCGACCTTTTATAAATAAAATAGAAAGAAGGATATCTTACTTTCTTCCGAAGTTTAACGAACGACCCTTTTGGTCTATTTTTGTTTCGAGGTTTTTAATTCTTGGTATTGGATGGTTTACTATAGTATTTTCAGGATACAGAAATATTCCTCTTAAACTATATGTAAAAGCTGAAGGATATTCTTTAGCTCTTTGGTCTGTCTTAATGTTATCTCTAGGATATTTCTTTGGATATACAGCCTTGTCTATCAGTAGGGATATACGTAATATATTATTGATGATTCTTGCTTTCTTTATACTATTCTTTATCCTAGAGAGAATAGTCGCTTTTGTGGTAGAATTATTAAATGTTAAAGAGTTTAGCGAACCAGAAGAATAAATATGTCATTTTTTAATAAAAAGAAAATATGTGTGACTCATAACGGTACTTTTCATGCTGACGATCTTTTTGCTACAGCAGCACTTTCAATACTTAATAATGGAAATATAGAAATAATTAGAACTCGTGAGCCTAGGATAATAGAAACAGGTGATTATGTATATGATGTTGGTGGTGAATATAATGCAGAAGAAGATTTATTTGATCATCATCAGAAACAAGGTGCTGGCCACAGAGACAATGGTATACCTTATTCTTCATTTGGTTTAGTTTGGGACAAATACGGCGAGCAGATTTGTGGAAGTCGTGAAGTTGCAAATGAAATTGATCAAAAAATAGTTTGCCCTATTGATGCTGTAGATAATGGTTTTGATATTTCAAAATCTATAATTGAAGGAGTTAGACCATATTTTGCTGATCAAATATTTTTAAATAATATTCCAACTTGGAAAGAAGATAATCTTAATATAGATA
>CAIJLF010000082.1 GCA_903821415.1 uncultured bacterium
AAAAGATCAAAGAAAAAACATAAAATAGAAAAAAATATTAAAAATCAATAAAATCCTTTATTTATAAGCCTAAAATCACTCTTATTCTACTAGCATTAAGAGTGATTTTTTGTTATAATTAACTTAGAAATCCATTAATTATAAGGGATTTTCTATCATTTAAAAACATTATTATATTAATTTTTCAAATCAAGAATGGCTAAAAAAGAAGAAAAAAAGGTTAAGAAGGGAGATAGTTATGGTGCAGACCAGATTTCAGTTCTAGAGGGCTTGGAGCCTGTCAGACGACGTCCTGGTATGTATATAGGCTCTACTGGTATAGACGGACTACATCATCTGGTTTGGGAAATTTTCGATAACTCTCGTGATGAAGCGATGGGAGGTTTTTGTGACCACATCGAAGTTACTATGCTTCCAGACAATTCAGTCCGTGTAGTAGACAACGGTCGTGGTATTCCTGTAGATATACATTCAAAGACGAAAGTTTCAGCTCTCGAGACTGTTATGACCACTCTTCACGCTGGAGGTAAGTTCGGTGGAGACGACAGCGGTTATAAAGTTTCTGGAGGACTTCACGGTGTTGGAGCTTCAGTTGTGAACGCTCTTTCTATTTATACAAAAGCCGAAGTTCACAAGGATGGAGGTAAGTATGTTCAGGAGTATTCACAAGGTAAAAAGAAAGCAGCAGTTAAAAAAGTTTCCACTTCTAAAAATCATGGAACTATCATAACCTTTAGACCAGATGAAGAAATTTTCAAGCAAGTTAGATTTGACTGGGATACCATCATAGGTCATCTACGTCAGCAGGCTTATCTAGTGAAGGGTCTTCGTATTGATATTATAGATGCACGTGAATGGGATCCTATAACAGGAGGCAAGGGCAAGAGCAACGATTATGAAGATGCTTTTTGGTTCAGAGAGATGGATCTTGAGGTTCCTTCTACTACTTTTTATTTTGAAGGAGGTTTAGTCTCTTTGGTTAAATTTTATAACAAAGCTGAGAAGCCTGTTCACTCAAGTGTCTTTTATGTAGAAAGAGAGCTCGAAGATGTAGGAGTAGAAGTAGCACTTCAATATATAGATAGTATGAATTCTACAGTCATTCCTTTCGCCAATAATATTCACAATCCAGAAGGAGGTACTCATATCACAGGATTTAAGACTGCCCTCACTCGTGTTTTGAATACTTATGGTAAGAAGAATAATTTAATAAAAGAGGCTGATGGAGGCTTTACAGGAGATGATGTGTTAGAAGGTCTTACAGCTGTTGTTTCTGTAAAGCTTCGCGAAATTCAATTTGAAGGTCAGACGAAGGCAAAGCTAGGTTCTACTGAGGCTCAAGGCGCAGTAGCGACAGTTTTCGGTGAAGCTCTTACTTCTTTTCTTGAAGAGAATCCAGATGAAGCAAAGTCCATTATAAGTAAGTCTTTACTTGCATTACGCGCACGTAAGGCTGCCAAGGCTGCCAAGGACTCTATCCTACGTAAGGGAGCTCTAGAGGGTATGACATTACCAGGAAAGTTAGCAGACTGTCAGGCGAAGGACGCTGAGAGCGGTGAGCTCTTCATAGTAGAGGGAGATTCCGCTGGTGGTACTGCCAAGATGGGAAGAGACAGGAAGACCCAGGCTATCTTACCACTTAGAGGAAAAATATTAAACGTAGAACGTGCCCGTTTAGATCGCATGCTAGGAAGTGAGCAGATCAAGAATCTTGTTATCGCTATGGGTACATCTATTGGAGATACTTTTGATCTAAGTAAGATGCGCTATCACAAGATAATCCTTGCGACAGATGCCGACGTGGACGGAGCACACATCCGTACTCTTATCCTTACTCTTATGTATCGTTATTTCCGTCCAGTTCTAGATGCAGGATATATTTACATTGCTCAGCCACCACTATTTAAGATAAAGAAAGGTAAAGAGATAATGTATGCATACACAGACGAAGAGCGTGATAGACTTCTCGGCAAAGATGCAGTAGCTCTAGAAGACTTACTCTCAGAATCTGCCAACGATGAAGGCAGTGGGGAAGAAGAGGAAGAGACAGAAGAAGAAAATGCTAAGAATAAAAGAGTTGCCAAGATTCATATCCAGCGTTATAAGGGTCTCGGAGAAATGAACTCAGACGAACTTTGGGAGACAACTATGGATCCAGCTCGTCGAATACTCAAGCAAGTCTCTGTGAATGACGCTGAAGATGCAAACAAAGTCTTCGATATGCTCATGGGTTCAGAAGTTCCTCCTCGTAAGTCCTTCATCACCTCTCATGCCAAGATGGCAAATCTAGATATATAGTATTATAGTAATTATTGTAAATGGTTCCAATGTGAACTATTTACAATTTTCAAACGGCCGTCAAAGAAATGTATAAATTGTAGTTTTGTGATATTATATAATTATGCGATATAAGGGATATATAGTTGGTTCTATCGAAAAAGAATTACTAAAATTAATTTTAAATGTTAAAGATGCTGAATTATCTAATAAATATGATGAATCTTTTTCTAATATTTTTAAAACTGCTCGTCAAAAATATCAATATCCTGAAACTGTAAAAAGAATGAAAGAAAAAGGATTAGTCACTTTTATAAACAGAGAAGGGGATTTAAAAATAATTTTAACAAATAAGGGTAAACAATTTGCACAAAATTTATTTTTGCAAGATTACAAACAATTAAAAAGGCCAGCTAAATGGGATAATAAATGGAGAATGGTTATGTTTGATATTCCCGAAGATAAAAGAAAACTACGTAATATGTTAAGATTTCATTTAAAAAAGGTTGGTTTTTTGCAAATACAGGGAAGTGTTTGGATTTATCCTTATTCATGCGAAGAAATTATAACTTTGATTAAGACTAATTTTAATTTTGA
>CAIJLF010000083.1 GCA_903821415.1 uncultured bacterium
CTTTTTAATTGAAATAAAATCATCTCAAGGAATTCAAGATCAAAAGATCGAAGCTTTATCCAATAAAATTACTGCTCAAGAAAATTTTATTGAAAAGAAATTTGATAAAGTTGATTCAAATTTTGATAGAATAGCCAACAAGCTTGATAACATCACAGAAATATTGATCAAAAAATAATCACTTCATCCAAGGAGCTTTCCCAAAAACACTTGGCTTTATAGTTTGTTGTTGTATTGGACGAGAATTCTGTGCTTCAATAATTCTATCACTTAATTCTGTGGATGAATAAGCAACTTTATTAACTGGAGAAGTTGGTAGTCCTGATGGAGCAATCTTTTTATTTAATTCGTTGATGAACGGATTTCGAGTGTTATAGCAAAGTTTATCCATGTCAGTAATTCCAGCAGAAACAAGTTTTCCATTGAATAAATTAGTATGATACACTCTATACGCTTTTTTAACTATACTTATTTTTTGTTGTTTTAAAAAATTGTAAAAAGTCCTGCCATCAATGGCTTGTTGATATTTACGTATCATATAAATATTTCTACCAAACCAAGCTAACTCACTTCTATCTAAATAATGAAGATTTATTACATGAGTAATATGAGGGTCTGAAAACTGAATCCAAGCTAAAGGTGTTCTATCATGTTTTGCGTTTTGATAAGGACCCTCATAAATTCCACCGAAAGTATATAATCTAGTTGCTAAACCTGGTGTGTTACCAACAGAATAGCGTGCATTTCTGATTTTATTGATAATCCATGAATATAGGGGTGCCATAAGATTATCTTTGTGAAAGAATGTCTTTGGTGTGAACTACTGCGAAACTAAAGATTTCGCAGCTTCCCGTTTCATTGAACCAACTTGCTTACTTCCAGTGTAAAGATAATTTTAAATGGAGAACTAAATTATGCAGTTAAATGAATTGTTAAATTCAATTAGATATGGTGATCAAGTTGTTGAAGAAATGACTGATAAAGAACATATTATCAATTGTCTCGATGAGGACACTAATAAACTGGTAGTTAGTAATCGATTGAGTGATTTCATTGAAATCTTATCTGAAGGGATAGAAGATAGTCCCGTCATCAATAGATTAAATAAGATTAAGGATAAATTTGCTGATATTGAAGAAAAAATCCTAGATGGCAAAGATTTCTCAGAAGTTTATTCTAGAATGAAGTTTGATAGTATCAATGAAGATTATAGTAAACTTGTTGATAATCTTTCTGTTAGAAGGACATTCAAACAATTTAACACTAAAACTTTAGCTAAAGCTATGTCTACTATAAAGTATGGATTGTTAGGTCTTGAGAATAAGCCTATTAGGGATACTAATAATTCCCTTTTGAATAATTATATCAAGGAAGACTTTCAATTTATTGAAAATATAATTGAGTAAATTATTATGGGTGATATCAATCAAATAGAATTACAAACAATTGATAGTATCCCATATGCTGGGGATACACCAGCTCAAATAAAAGCTAAATTAGGACCAGCTACTGCAATTAATGATGGTTATTTAACACATAACGATTGGATAATTTTTAATAATAAAAGTCCAGCACTTTATACACCTGAGAATATTGCCAGTAA
>CAIJLF010000084.1 GCA_903821415.1 uncultured bacterium
GTGAAGTAAATATATAGTCAATCTTTTTATCCTTTATTTTTTCAGCAGATATTTTAGCTTGTTCTTTACCTTTTTCGGTCAGGACATCTTCGTTATTGAAAGATATACTAATAGTATCAGAAGGATTATTCACTGCCTCTCCATGACGCATAATAAAATATTTATTACCAGATTTATTGGTTTTTGATTTTAAATCTTCTATACTTCCTATGATTTCCTTCTTTCCACAATCAATACAAGTCCATACTGGAAGTGGAGTACCCCAATATCTCTCACGGGAGATAGCCCAATCTTTAATATCTTTTAACCATTCGCCAAAGCGACCATCTTTAATATTATTAGGTTCCCAATTTATCCCTTCATTTTCTTTCAATAATTCTTTCTTTAAAGTAGACATTCCTATATACCATGAATCGCGTGCATAATAAATCAGAGCCGTCTTACATCGCCAACAGTGTGGATATGAGTGCTCGTACTTTTCCTTCTTAAACAATAAACCCCGATGTGCTAAATCCTTAATAATATCGATAGCTACTTCTTCATCTCGAACAAATCTCCCTTCTAGAAAGTCTGTTCCTAATAAAAACTTACCATCAAGTCCTACCATATGGTGTTTTGGTAAGCCGATTTCATTACCCAAATTAAAGTCATCAACTCCATACATAACAGCTGTGTGAACTACCCCTGTACCATCTTCAGTTGTAACAAAGGTAGCAGGATATACCTTAAATGCTTTACTTAATTTTTGTTTCTCGTTTTCTGAAATCGTAGCTGAAAGATATGGATAAAGAGGTTCATATTCTAGACCAATCAAATCCTTACCTTTAAATTCTTCTATAATTTGATACTCACCTTCAACTATAGACAAGCGTTCCTTTGCTAAAATAAATATTTCATTTTCTTTCTTAATTTTTATATAATCCATTTTCTCACCTACAGCCAAAGCTACGTTACCAGGTAATGTCCAAGGTGTAGTCGTCCAAGCTAGGATATAAGTATTCTCTTTCCCTTTAACTTTAAATTTTGCAGTGACAGATAGATCTTTCACATCGACGTAACCCTGGGCAAGTTCATGAGAAGAAAGAGTAGTTCCACAACGTGGACACCAAGGAACTATCTTATAATCTTTATAAAGTAATTTCTTATCATTAACTGTTTTTATTACATTCCAAACAGATTCTATATAATTATTATGATAAGTCACGTAGGCATTCTCCTGATCCACCCAGTATCCAGTACGCTCAGTAAACTTCTCCCATAAGTCAACATACTCCCAAACACTTTCTTTACATTCTTTATTAAATTGTGCTATTCCATACTCTTCAATTGCCTTCTTAGAAGTTAACCCTAATTTTTTCTCGACTTGTAGTTCTACAGGTAAGCCATGAGTATCCCACCCTCCCTTTCTAGCAACATGAAAACCTCGCATTGTTTTATAACGAGGGATAGCATCTTTAAAAGCACGAGCCTCTAGATGGTGAATGCCCGGCTTACCATTGGCAGTCGGAGGACCTTCATAGAAAACATATTCCCCCTTTGGAGATTCCTTCTTCAAACTCTTTTCAAAAATCTCATTCTCCTTCCAGAATTTTAGTATAGCCTCCTCTCTCAA
>CAIJLF010000085.1 GCA_903821415.1 uncultured bacterium
AAATGTTTTTTCTCGGCCATAGGCTAATGATTCTAAATAAAATTATATATATAAATTAATAATGAAAAGGTCCCTAATAGTATTATCCATTATCTTTATTATCTACTTCAGCAGTGGATTTTTTAGTGCTTCTGCTGAGGTTTTAGATACTTCGACTAGTCAAACTCCTATCAATGCTCGTATCGTGCCTTTGGTTTGGTTCTCAGATCTTCCTATCAACGACGGAGATAATCTGAAGATATACGCAGCAGTTCAGAACAATTCAGGAATCGATTTTAATGGCTTAGCTACTTTTTACGTAGATAACAAGGAAATATCAGATATAGAATTCAATTCACATTCAGGCAACTTACAAGAGGTGTCTACTTCTTGGTTGTCAGGTCCTGGAGTTCATGACTTTCAGGTCAAGATTAAGGCAGCTACTCCGACTAGTAAGACTCTTTTGGCCTACGAGACAGACAAGTCTTCCGTAGAAGTCAAAAGGAAGTCTGTTGAAGTAGTAAAAAAAGATACCATAGTAACAAATATCATTGATGAAGTCTCTAGTATCGACGAAGCCCTCGCTCCCTTTGTGGACAAGATAGAAAATCTAAGAAGACCTATATTAGATACAAAAAGAGGTAGTGTCGGTGGTGTGGGTCAGTCTGCAAATGCTATCGGTTCTATTTCTAGTGATAATATTCAGAGCGATACTTCTTCATCAAGATCTTTGCCGTCCAAGAGTAATAAAGGCGTAGATATAGCTTTTAATTCAATGGTAAATGTTTTAGCCTTTTTGACGAAGCATTGGGCTTTGACTTCATCTACACTTTTGCTTTTACTGTGGAAGATATTACATTAGACTATTTTTACTAGCCATATGTTTTAATAATAGTATAATTAAAAGATTACTCGTAATATTTTAATTATTTATGATTGAATTAGTGTTCATCGTAGTTTGTATTATTATTTTTTCAGTTATTTCGAATCAAAACAGTCGAATCAGTATAATAGAAACGGCACTACGCAATCATTTATTAATAGCCGAACAGAAAGTAAACAATCCTGTCACAGAGACTCCACAGGCAGCAGTAAGTACATCTCCATCTTTAAATCCACAAGTAGATACTCAGATAAACACACAGACTCCTATACAGTCACTTTCTCCATCTGATAAAGAAAAATACAAGGAAGAATCATCAGGGAAAATATTGGGGAAGATTGGTATAGGAGCTTTGATCTTGGGTGTCGCTTTCTTCCTAAAATATGCTTTTGATAACAATTGGATAGGACCCACAGGTAGAGTTCTCGTCGGTCTTTTGATAGGGTCTATCTTGATAAGTCTCGGTCAGCATTTCCGTAAAAAGTATGATATGTTTGCAGAGGTTATGTTTGGTGGAGGTATAGCTATACTGTATTTGTCTTTCTACGCAGCACATTATTTTTATAATTTGATTGATCCTGTGACCACTGGTCTCTTTATGCTTCTAGTTACAGCTTTGACTTTCATTTTCAGCTTTATCAATCAAGACAGCAAGTTGGCAGTATTGGCTACAGTTGGTGGATTTCTGACTCCATATATCATCGGGGCGACGGGGAACAATATGGTAGAAGTCTTTTTCTATTTAATTATTTTAAATATTGGCGTTCTATCTATAACATTATTCAAGAAATGGCCTGAGTTGGTAGCACTTGCATTGGTAGGGACTGGTATCAATTTTATGACTTGGTTTGGTAATTATTATAACGAGTCAGTTTTGGGTTCAACTATTTTCTTTCTAATTCTGACCTTCCTAATCTTTTTATCTGCAAGTCTATATAGGATTATCATAGAGAAGGTTAAGTCAGCAGAGTCTGACTACTTTGTTCTACTTGCGAATGCTTTTGGCTTCTTTGGTCTATTTTACAATCTGATGAAGCCAAACCATGAGCCGATGCTAGGCTTCTACACTCTTATCTTAGCTTTGGTATATATAGCAGTAGCCTATGTTGCGAACAAGCAGAATCGTGAGGATACTGCTTTAAATATTTTCCTGCCAGGCTTGGCTGTAGCCTTCCTCTCACTAGCTGTTCCTATACAATTCTCAGGGGCGTATATCGCTATACTTTGGTTTGTCGAAGCTTGTGTTCTTTATTTGATTGCATTATCTATCAGTAACAGAGGTTTCCAAGTTATGGGAGCAGGAGTCTATGCTTTAGGAGTTATGAACTTTATAGGATGGAATGCTTTTGGGAATCTTCCAAATGACTTTTCTCCTATTTTCAACAAAGCATTCGGTATATTAGTCATAGCTATTATTTCTGCTTATGTTATCTCATATATCTATTACAAGTATGGCAGTATAACTGCAGAGATTCAGAAGCAAGGTGTAATGATTTTTATCATCGTAGCGAATATTATCACTCTGTATGCTTTTAGTACTCAGATTATTTATTACTACAATGTTCAGAATCAAATATTAGCTCGTGATTATGCTAATTCACAAAAATTCGAATCAGTAGGGAATAATAATTCATACTATGTCCAGAATACCAACAATAATTATCAAGCCGTAAATACTCTACGAGAAGCAGAAACGACCAACAAGAATAAATCAAATACAACTCTATCTATCTTCTGGGCTATCTATGCGATAATCCTTACTGCTATTGGTTTCGCTAAGAGGAATTCAAGCTTACGTATAATGGGCCTCACACTATTCATAGTTACAGCTATCAAGATAGTCTTGGATGTTTGGAGTTTGGGTACGATATACCGAATCATATCCTTCATAGGACTTGGAGTTATAGCCTTAGTTGCGTCCTTTGTCTATTCTAAATATAAGGACAGACTAAGTAGTATTTAAAATTTAATTTTTTAAGTAGAGAAATTATTAGAGTAATTTTACTTTCCCTAGTATATCTTTCAGATCATCAGCGAGGGGACTAAGGGGCCACTTATTTAAAATGGCGTTTATCATATTTATATGTGATTCTATTATCTTTTCTTTTGGGGCATGGAATCTTTCAAATATTTCTTCGCCTTCTTTTGTGTAGTCGACAAGTGTCTCAGATACATTTGAGATAATGTCGGCTGATTTTAGTAGAAGGGAATCATTAGAAAAGGTCTTCACATGTTTTAGTGCTTCAGCTTTTCTTTCATCCCAAGATAAATTTTTATCTTGTTCAGTAACACTCATCACTAAATTAAGTACTTCTTTGCCAAATCTTTCTTCTATTAGTTGAGGCATTAACGGTTTCTTTTCCTCTATACTATCTTCAATTGTATCGTGGAGTATACCAGCTATTATTACATCCTCAGGAGCTCCTGCTGTGGTCAAGATAAGACCTACTGCGAGTGGATGG
>CAIJLF010000086.1 GCA_903821415.1 uncultured bacterium
ACAATACAACCAAAGAAAAAGCCACACGGAAGTGCGGCTCTTAGAATTTATAATCGAGTTTTCGATTATTTTTTTTGTGGTGTATGAATGATAACCATGTGACCATCGAGGATTGAATCAAATATGATCTTTTCATCCAGTGGTGATCCTGAAACCTCACAAGTAGACAGTATTATCTCGATCGCCTTTCTTCTACGGCGAAAGATAGTGATGACACCACTCTCTAAAGAGATAGCTTTTATCTCCCCTTTACGAAAGATGGGCATCCTTGCGAGATATCTCTTTTCGGATTCAAATCGCCCTTTGACAAATGCTTGGAGGAAATTTTCCGTGATCTGAGACTGCGTCATAATTTCTAGTTTTAAAATAAATAAAAATAAAATTAATCATTCAATTTCGGTCTGAACAGTTTGATAATTCTTAGAGAATTTTTCGATTCAAATATGATCTGTTCATCATTATAGTAACGATAAACTCTGTAAGCAGATGGAGGTATTTTAAACTCTTGCCCATCCGAAACTCGGTAGAAAACAATACCTCCTTTTTCTAAAGAAATTTTCTTAATAACTCCTGTAAAGATATTCTCTTTTACTATTTTGTTGATCTGTACAGAGCTAAATCTTCCTCCTACATAAATCTGAAGAAAATCATTAGTGATAGGTTCCCTTTTAGGTTTTTTCATTGTTAACATAATAAATAACTTTAAAGATTTATACTTTATTTGTCCCCACTTTACTCCTTATGCTTTATAAAATCAACATATAAAGCCAATTAGGGGCAAAGCTTCGCTTTGCCCCTAATTTACCCTCCTATCCATGTTTATATTGGTATATTTATGCTAAAATACCTCTATATGAATCCCGTTAGAAGCCGCGGTCACGGCTTCCTTATATTGGGAATATTTTATAAAAATAATGTAAATAGCAAATAGCTGTCTTATTGCAACGATAACGACCGCGACCTGCTTCTAAACGGGATGAATAGGACTTGGCTTATAGTATTTGGAGACTTTGCATCATTTTTGATATCCTTTACTCTGCTTATTTTCATACGTTTTAGCCCTGAATACTACCAGAGGGCAATAGATACCCATACCGCTCCTTTTATCATCCTATACCTCTTCTGGGTGCTTATATTCTATGTATTTGGGCTATATGACCTAGTGACTATCAAGCCGACGATACCCTACCTCAAGAGGTGGATACTAGCCCTCCTATCATCCTTTATCGTGGGCCTACTCCTCTTCTACTTCGTGCCGATATTTGGCATCAGTCCCAAGGTGAACCTCGTCATACAAGTAGCCTTCTTCGGAATCTTCTCTTTCTTATTTCGCCGGTCTATCTACAGCCTCTTCGCTAGAGCTATCACGGCTCCAGCTATACTTATAGGCGACTCACCTTACCTTCTAGAGCTAGAGAAGACCATAAATACAAATCCGCAAATAGGATTGAGAATAATAAAACATTTCAAAAATGAAAGTGAGGCGACAGAGGACTTAAAGAATATCAAGAATCTAATTATTATTTTAGATAAAAATACAGATGAGTCTGACAAGAATATTTTGAGTTTCTACAAGCAAGGAGTCGAGATCATAGATACAGCGAAAGCTTATGAGAAATATCTACTGAAGATTCCCGTCGCTTATATCGATATGTCTTTCATCATAGACAATGTAGATACCAAGAAGAATTTACTTTATACATCTACAATATTCATAACAGATAGGATCTTCGCACTCGTGATACTCGTGCTCACTTCCCCACTCTTACTGATAAGTGCGATACTCATATACTTACAAGATAAAGGCCCAGTATTCTACACACAAACTCGAGTAGGACTCAATGATAAAGTATTCAGGCTTTATAAACTTCGCTCTATGAAAGTAAACGCAGAGGCAAATGGTGCAGTTTGGGCCACAGGAGCGGGTGACCCGAGGGTCACCCGCATCGGCCGAATCATCCGCAAGCTCCACATCGATGAGATACCCCAGATGATAAATATCATGAAGGGAGACTTGTCCCTCGTCGGACCTCGACCAGAGCGACCAGAATTCGTAAGTCTACTAGAAGGTACGATCCCCCACTATGACCTACGCCACATTATCCGCCCAGGATTTACTGGCTGGGCCCAGATAAAATACCGATATGCAAATACAGTTGAAGGATCCAAAGAGAAATTTGAATATGATTTATATTATATTAAGAATAGAAATATCTTTATCGACTTCGGTATTATTATGAGAACTATCCAAATAAATTTTACACATTAGAATGGAAAAGAAAACAAAAAAAGTATTTGTATCTGGATGCTATGATATCCTTCATGGAGGACACATCGAATTCTTCAACCAAGCTAAAGCCTTGGGAGACTACTTGATAGTCTGCTTTGCCTCTGATAAAACACTTGAAATTTAT
>CAIJLF010000087.1 GCA_903821415.1 uncultured bacterium
CCTACACGACGCTCTTCCGATCTAATAAAGAATTATAAGATTATGGAAGAATGGAGAGATGTTGTTGGCTATAAAAATCTATATCAAGTTAGCAATTTCGGTAATGTTAAATCATTAGATAGAACAGTAGATACAAAAAGAGGAATAAGATTTTATGAGGGTAGATTATTAAATAAATGTAAGTTAAAAATTGGTTATATGTCGGTTAGATTATCAAAGGATGGTGTATTAAAAACTATGTATGTTCATAGATTATTAATGGAAGCATTTTACGGATTAGATACTAATAAGGTTTGTGTTAATCATATCAATGGTAATAGAAGCGACAATAGAATTGAGAACTTGGAATGGGTAACATACTTAGAAAATTTAACACATGCAATCAACATTTTAAAACGCAGTCATTGTAGTAAAAAGATAGGTAAGTTTACTAAGAAAAATATACTTATAAAGGAATATAACTCGTTAAAAGATGCAGCTGAAGATAATAACCTTGCGCCTGCAAATATATCTGTTGCTTGTAATCATAAACAACGTAAGAAAATTAAAGATGGTAGAGAAACTTTCTACACTGTTGGATCATGTGGTGGCTTTCTATGGAAATATCTATGATACCCTGTTAAATTTAACACATCACCACCATAGAGTCGGCTAATAAATGTCAATAGACATTTAAACACCCAAATTAACAAGGTTAAATTTATTCAAACGAAGTTTGAATTTGAAGCTTTGCTTCAATAACACATCACCACCATAGAGTCGGCTAATAAATATACTCGCATGGACAGATGCATGGACAGTCTGACTATGCGCCGATACTTGGACACTTACTTGGACAAACTGTCTAAGTCGATGTCCAAGTCCTTACTATCATATAACACATGAGATATGCTTCACTAAGTCATATTTTAGTTTTAGTGAAGCATATCTCATTCATTAACATATAAAAAATGTCAATAGACATCTATACATTAACAACACAATTTAACAGATTATATTAAATGTCTATTGACATTTGTTTACAATGTTAAGCTATACTTATCAGGACAAGTATAAGGACACGGTGTCCTTTATACTGTGAGTATACTTATAAGACTCTATCGTGCACACATATCAATTAGCTATACATATATAATGTGGCCACAATATACTCTACGCTCAATGTTATTAACCGATAGAGTCTATACTAGTGATGATATCTTTATAGGTTGTGATTACTATTCTATACTGATTGAACTCGTATGGTTTATACTGTAGTTCTCCATCCTTATTACCTACGAATATAAAGTAATGTCTAGGTAGTATTATCTTATCTACATACACTATATCTTCTTGTGTATCTTCAAATAGTATTATGTTATTAAGATGGTTATTGATAAGGTGTTCAAAGTCTATTATATTCTTATTAGTTGATACTACCCTACCGAAGTTATCTACTATTGTTCTGGGTGTTCTATATATTCCTGGCATACTTTATATATTATTTTTTGTTGGCTTCCTTGGATGGTGGTTGGAGTCTGTTGACATTTATTTTTTAAAATATCTTTTGTGATATGATTTGGAAAAGTTTGTAAAAAATTTTGGAAAAGTTCTTGGAAATTTTCATGTCAACTTGTCATGTAACTCTTCATGAAAAACTTTGTCATGTGTACCTGGGAAAAGGCTCAGAGGACTTGCGCATGGGTAGAGTGTATAGAGGTGTATAGGGCGTCATGGTTTTTTTAAATGATTTTTTAACATTTTTCTCCCAGGGTGGGATATAAAACATTTTATTTCTATTATGCAGTATTTTTAATGCATTACAGAAATAGATTATATTAAACCTGGTAAAAAGCTATACTTACTATTTTTATAGAAAAAGTGTTTGGAAATCAAAAGTGAAAAATTTTTTTTGGAAAAAATTTTGGAAATTTCCCAGAACTTTTTTTATC
>CAIJLF010000088.1 GCA_903821415.1 uncultured bacterium
AGTAAATCTTCTTCGTATTTAGCTTCTATATCTTTGAAAAGAATTTCTTTAGCATCTTCAGTAGAAAGCTTAGCCACTTTTTCAAGTTCTTTTTCTTTCTCTGCTTCCATACCATCAACCCTCTCTTTAATCTTCTTTACTTCTTCTACTTTTAGCTTTATCTTCTCTATCTCTTTGTCTATCTCAGTCTGACGAGCATCTAGGAGTTCATCTTTTTTGATTAGACGATTCTCTGTATGCTTCCATTCCTCTTCTTTGACCTTTGTTTCTTTGTTGACCTCGGCTAGATGTGCTTCTCCCTTTTTCTTTGCCTCATCTATAACCTTTTGGGCATCTTCTTTTGCTCCTAGCATCACCTTTTTGATCTCAAGCTCCATAGAGCCCTTTTGACCAAGTGAGACGATGAGACGCAAATAATACCCGACACCAGCTCCTAATGCTAGGGCGGCTACGGCTATAATTATTATTATTGTTATACTCATACGACTTTTTTGTCGCATTTCCAACACAGGATTAACCCTTATATTATAAAGGTTTAAATTTGAACAAGTATGATTAGTTTAGAACGGAAAACTGACTTAAGCATTTGGTTCATAAATAAGATAGATGTCGTAACTGCATTAAAAAGGCGAACATTTAAATAAAAAACTTTTAAATTTCGATACTTTTATAATACTCCAAAATTGCGACTTTGTCTAGGATTATACAAAACAGCCCCGCGACGAAGTCGCGGGGCTGTTTTGTATTGTTGGTTTACTTTTACTTTTCGATTTTCTGCTTTGTTATGATGTCGTCGATAATGCCATACTTTTTGGCTTCATCAGATGTCATCCAGTAGTCACGATCAGAATCTTTCTCGACTTGGTCCATTTTTTTACTAGTATTAGCTGCAAGGATTTTGTTTAAAGTATCTTTGGTTCGAAGTATATGCTTGGCATTGATAGCGATATCACTTGCTTGGCCTTCGGTGCCACCCATAACTTGGTGGATCATAACTTCAGAATTTGGCAACGAAAATCTTTTCCCTTTTTTACCAGATGAAAGTATGAGTGCACCCATCGAAGCGGCGATACCTACGCAGATAGTCGAGACATCACTTTTGATAAAGTTCATCGTGTCGATGATGGCAAGTCCTGCTGTGACTGAGCCTCCTGGGGAATTGATATAAAGACTGATATCCTTCTTTGGGTCTGTATGGTCAAGGTAAAGAAGTTGAGCGATGATAAGGTTGGCTGTGTGGTCGTCTATCGGACCACCGAGGAAGATAATACGTTCATTTAAAAGGCGCGAGTATATATCATAAGCTCTTTCTCCGAATTGTGATTTTTCTATAACTGTTGGTATAAGCATAAAATTAGTAGCTAGTAACTAGGTTGTAGTGACTAGGGGGATTAATTGATAACAATTCTAGTATATCAATAAAATCAAAGATATTATAGATATTGACATATAGATATAATAATGTTATTATTCTAATATAAAGTTTAAAAAGTACCTTAAAATCATTTTTACTAAAATTTAAAAAAATGAAAACTTATAAAATTGTCACAGAAATAACTACCTTTATTTTCGCAATTATTTTTTTTGCATTAGGTTCTATATCTAGTTTGGTGCCAAAAGAAATTTTTGGTACTTTAGTAGATAAAAGATTAGTTATCTTAATTTTTATTGTGGCCAGCATCTTTTTTCTTCTTTATTCAGCTGTATTTGGCAAAATAAAAGAAGTTAAGGAAAAAGAGTATCTTGATGGGGAATAGTGAGTAACAAGTAAACGAAGAGGTGAACTACGGTTCACCTCTTTTTGATATATGGTTTTAGTAAAGAATTCTAAAAAGGAGTATAATCAGCTCAATTAACTTTTTGAACATTTGTTTAATTAAAGAAAGGAGAAAATATGAAAGTCTTGTATGGAGGCAAAGAGTGGGAATGGGAATATTGTTCACAGAGATTATATGATTCTTGCGTGCGAATAAACCCAAAAGAAGAAATATTCCTTAACGGGAATGGTTCGGGCGTCTGTAAAATGGCACCGATAAATGAGATTGAAATAGTAATTCAAAAAAAAGAAAGGAGAAAAGATGAACAGAGTATTTACAATGGTTAGTATGATTTTGGATAAAATGAGAAAAGTAGAAGATACTGACTTGAAGGTGCCGAAGGAGTGGGGTCTCTTAAAAGATGTCGGTTTATACAACATAAACAATATTTTTAGAACTCATATTCATAAAAGTTCTTCAGGTCATATCCTTTTTTCAGATTTATTAAAGCAACTTTCAGGATTTGATGTATTAGGAATCAAGAATTTAAATTATCTTTTTGCAAATCAATCTTTAATTCAAGAAGATTGCAAAGGAAAAGAAACTTTATTCCTAGGTACTATCTATGTAGACGAGCAAAACCGTCTGTGGACACCCAAGTTGTACTATCTGTCTTTTCATGAAGAGTGGAGAAATGGATGGTTCTGTCTTTCAGTAGACAGGATAAGTTGTCACTGTAGTATCGTCTTAATATCAGACAATATTCTAAATAATTAAATTGCCTCATAAATTTTTAATTTATGAGGCAATTTTGTTTATAATATTTTATTTCTGACTATCTAGGAATGCAAAGACTTTTTCATTCTCGAGCATTTGAGAAACATATTCTCTGGCACGAGATGGATCAGCATCTTTATACATTTCTGTAATCTTTGTCACATCCTTTATAATTTCTTCTTCAGTTGGCTCTAACTTTTCTTTCTCTGAAATAAGGTGGATTATCAATTGTAGTTTTGCGCGTTTCTCAGCGTCGGCTTTCCATTCGTTTCTCAAGTCTTCCTCAGTTTTATTTATTTGTTTTAAATAATCCTCAAGCTTTAGTCCTGCATTTGTGATATCTGCTTCTAGTCGGTAAAGCATTTTGTCTGTTTCACTCTGAATCAGTATCTCAGGGATTTCTCCTTCTGTCTGTTTCACAAGCTCTTCAACTATAGAAAGTCGAACTTTATCCTTTTGCTCTGTTTCTTTTTCTATTTTTATATTTGTACGGATTTTATCCTTAAATGCATCTGCTGTCTCAAAATTACCAAAAGATTTTACAAATTCATCATTGAGCTCAGGCCACTCGCTCTCTGGTATCTCAGGATGTGCAGCTGCGTGCTCTTCTTCTGTCATATTTTCATGACCTTCATGACTATTACCATTAGCTTGCTCAGCTCTCATCTTACGAAGATCATTTACTACCTTATCTACTTCTGCTTCTTCGACAGTGATAACCTTCTTATTTTCTTCTTTACTGTTTTGTTCTTTAGCAATATCTTTATATTCAGGAAGTTTTATCTCTGGCATGACGGCTGTTGTAATTTTGAATTCTAAGTCTGAGCCGCGTGCTATCTTTGTGATAGCGACTTGTGGGCGACCGATAGCATCTATCATATGTTCTTTAAGGATTTTAATGTAGCAGTCTTGAAGTGCAGCTTCGGCCATCTCTTCTAAAAGCATCATGTCATTTGTATTTTCTTTTATGATTGTTGCTGGTGCTTTTCCTTTACGAAAGCCTGGAAGCTCCATTCTCTCGCCGATTCTTTCTAGAGCTTTTTCTTCGTATTTTTCAAATAGAGCCCACTCTAAAATACCTGTTATTTCAACCTCACTTTTGTCTAATTTTTTGATTGTTGTTTTCATCTTATTTTTTTCTTAATCTACTAATTTGGTTCCCTCATCTTATACTAAATCTTAATAATTTTCAAACGTTGTTATTTTATTGATCTTTGTAGATCTCCATCAGCTTACGCTATAGCGTAAGCTGATGGAAAGTACTATTAAAATTTAAATTATTTTTGTGGTTTGTAGTCATTTTCCAGCTTGAATGTTTTTATGGAATCTTTTAAACCGATTGATTTCACGTAGTCAAGGAATTCCTTAGGGAGGGGTGATGGTCCGACCCAGACGCTACGCTGTATCATTATAAAGCTAAATTTGATAAGAGTTTTACGAAACCAGTCACGTTCATTCTTCTTGTCCTCTGGAATATCATAGAGTAGGAGTAAATTCTTGGGTCCTTTGTTTTCTATTACATCAAAACTTTTTAGTTGTTGTTTTTTGTTTGAATTTAGAAATTCTCTACCTTTTTTATTTAAAATATAATTGCCATCGATTTTTTCAATAAAACCATTTTTATTGAGATAATAAAAATTATTTCTAACAGATTCTTTGTTGTAGATTTGAAAGGCAGGAAGAAAGAGTGCATTCATTGGTATACCCTTATAGTAATATTTAGGAGTATTTAATATCTCCATTATCTCATCTCTCATAGACATAAATATATTGTATCATACTTCCATTGCATTACGCTATAGCGTAATGCAATGGAAGTATTTATTGGTAAATAAGATTATTTTTTAAGTAATTTATCTATAAATAAGAAGTGTCGTTTAAGCAATATATGTGAGATTATTGCAACAAGAATTGCACCCGCAATATAGCCCACCAGAAGCACTATTAAAAATTCTATAGGTGGCAGTGTAAATTTCCATGTCCATACATGAAAGAAGTTATTTGTTATTTCATATACAACTAAGATCGCAATATTCCAGATAATAAAATCCGACAATTTAACATGTTGTAGAAGTAATATGTTGGATGCAAAAAGTCCGTATGAGAGTATCGCGTTGATAATTAAGAAGAACATTCCAAATCCAAGAGCAAACGAATGTAGACCAAATAATATCCCTACTATAAGATCAAAGGGTACTCCCACTACTATTGCAATCAGAGCTCCCAAACCAAGGGAACGCGGCATATCTGAAAGTTTTTTCTCATAGTATGCACAGATAACAAAAAGTAATAGTTGTGTAAATATAATAATTATAAAATTTAACCAGGCTTCAGGCATATTTTAAGTATACCAAATTTTTTTGAACGGTAGGGGAATCACGAGGGCTCATAACAACTTTCTATTTCTGATGTTGACACCTTATATGAGGGGGGGGGTAGAATGAGGGTATTAGAAAAGTTTGAATTATTAACATATCCGTTGACGCGGAGTAAAAATAAAATTTATGGAAGGAATAAGTAATATTGAAAGAAAAGAAATGAGTCCAGTTGAAATACTTAAGTATATGGAAAAGATGGGTAAAGACTTAGAGCAATATGCAATTCAAGCAAGAGCTATGATTGAAGAGGCTGGAGAAAAAAATATTCCAGTAAATATGGCAAATAATGAGACATTAAAAAAATTTTTACCTACAGGTGAGTACGAGAGTATGTTAGTTAAAATTAAATCAGAACTATTGAGTGTATCAGGTAATTTGAATGCTCAAGGAGTAAAAATGACAGCAGAAGATTTAAATACACGTATAGAAAAAATGGAAAAGTAATATAGATTAAAAAATCCCGCAGATGCGGGATTTTTTAATTTGTATAAATTTTGAATGCTCTCTTTAAGGCCTTTTCCCGAGCATCTATTTATTTAAACCAAAATGCAACCAGGATTGGAACGATGATCAATGCAATGATGTTCAAGATTTTAATCATTGGGTTGATAGCTGGTCCAGCGGTATCCTTATAAGGATCACCGACTGTGTCTCCAGTAACGGCTGCTTTGTGAGCATCACTACCTTTACCACCAAAGTTACCAAGTTCAATATATTTCTTTGCATTGTCCCATGCTCCACCACCGGAAGTCATTGAGATTGCTAAGAATATTCCTGTAACGATTGAGCCTACTAGAAGTCCGCCCAATGCTTCTGGTCCTAGGATGAATCCGACAAGAATAGGTGAGACAACTGCGATAACAGCAGGAAGAATCATTTGCTTTAGAGCACCAGTAGTTACGATGTCTACGCATTTTGCATAGTCAGGTTTGCCTGTACCATCCATGATACCTTTGATTTCGCGGAATTGTCTGCGAACTTCTTCGACAACTTTTCCAGCGGCTTTTCCTACAGCTTCCATACATAGAGCAGAGAAGTAGTAGGGTAGAAGTCCTCCGATAAGTAGTCCGGCAATAACTTTCGGATTACTCAAATCAAAAGTAAGTGAGTGTCCAAAGTTTGCGAATTCTTGTGTGTAAGAAGCGAAGAGGACGAGTGCAGCGAGTCCGGCTGATCCTATAGCATAACCTTTTGTAACTGCTTTTGTTGTATTTCCAACTGCATCTAGAGGGTCAGTAACATCACGAACTGAGTCAGGAAGTCCTGCCATCTCTGCGATACCTCCAGCATTATCAGTGATAGGACCGAATGAATCGATCGCTACGATGATACCTGTAAGGGAAAGCATAGACATAGCTGCGATAGCTATACCATATAAGCCAGCGAAATTATAAGAAGTTAAGATACCTGCAACGATAGTAAGTAGAGGGAAAGCAGTAGACTTCATTGAGACTGCTAATCCTTGGATTACATTTGTGCCGTGTCCTGAGACTGAGGCTTGAGCAATAGACTTCACAGGGTTGTAAGCTGTAGAAGTGTAATACTCAGTGATGACTATGATAAGAGCAGTGACAGCGATACCTACTAATGCACTTATATATAATGCATTTACAGTGTAAACTCCGTTTCCAGTCATAAGCAACTTTGTAATAGGGTAGAAACCTATAGCTGAAAGAACTCCTGCCGCGATAAGACCTTTATACAAAGCGCCCATTATATTGTTACTTTTTCCAAGTTTTACAAACCATGTACCGATGATCGATGAGATTATCGCTACTCCACCTATCGCTAGAGGATAGATGATAGCATTGTTGAAGCTTGCGAATATAAGAGAACCGAGAAGCATTGTTGCTACAGAAGTAACTGCATATGTTTCAAACAAGTCAGCGGCCATACCTGCACAGTCTCCGACATTGTCTCCTACGTTATCAGCGATAACTGCTGGGTTACGAGGATCATCTTCTGGAATACCAGCTTCAACTTTACCGACAAGGTCTGCACCTACGTCAGCAGCTTTTGTAAATATTCCACCTCCAAGACGAGCAAAAACTGATATCAAACTAGCTCCAAATGAAAGTCCTATTAGAGACTTAACATCTCCTCCTGAAAATATGTAGAAAGTTGTGACTCCTAGTAGTGCAAGACCAACAACTAGAAGACCTGTGACGGTTCCTCCTTTGAAAGCAAGACTTAGAGCCTCTTTTAGACCCTTTTTAGCTTCTTCAGTAGTACGGACATTGGCACGAACTGAAACGTTCATACCGATGTATCCAGCAAGAGCTGAAAGAACAGCTCCGAAAATGAAACTAAAAGCTGTCATCCATCCTCCAATCATCGGTATAAAACCAATAACGAAGAAAAGGACTACAGCGATAACTCCGATAGTCTTGTATTGACGATTTAGATATGCACTGGCACCTTCTTGGATAGCTTTTGCGATTGCTTGCATCTTTGCATCACCTGCACCTTTCTTTAAAACAACACGGATTAAAAATAGACCGTATAATATTGCAATTATAGAACTTATAAGAGCAAAAATAATAAATGGATTCATATGTTTATTATATTAAATTATTAATAAGATTTGTTAGAACTAATAACTAATCGCTTCACAAATTATTAAAATTATTTCCTCTTTACCCCAGAGGGGCCCTACGAGATAAATAATTTTAATAATTTTGTTTCGCAATCTTTTTTATGCTTCTGTACCGTCATCAACGATACCACCTTCTAAAATATCATCTTCGCTTAACTCTTCACCATTTTTGACAGAACTTGCTTCCATACCTTTTATGTCGATTCTCCATCCTGTGAGCTTGGCTGCTAGACGGACATTTTGTCCTCCTTTACCTATGGCTAGAGAGAGCTGGTCGACTGCGACTTCTACTATTGCCTTATGTTCTTGTTCAAATATTTGAATATCGAGAACATTGGCAGGGGAGATAGAACTTGAGATATATGTTGCTGGATCAGGGGACCAAGGTATTATATCTATTTTTTCTCCATTTAATTCACTCATAACCGTTGAGACTCTTACTCCTTTCTGTCCGACGCAAGATCCTACTGGATCGACGTGTTCATCATTGGAGTAAACTGCAATCTTGGAACGAGCTCCGGCTTCACGAGCTATAGACTTTATCTCTACTACTCCTCCGGCTATCTCAGGTGCCTCCATAGCAAATAGTCCTTCTATGAGTTGTGGATGAGTACGAGAAAGCTTTAGATTGACTCCTCTTGGTGTCTCTTCGACAGAGTAGAGATAAGCCTTGATTCTCTCTCCTTGTCTGTAGAATTCTCCAGGGATTTGTTCTTCTGGAAGGATGATACCTGTGGCACGATTGAAGTCTATATAGACTATTCCACGTTCTACCTTCTGAACTGTACCATTGATAATCTCACCTTCTTTACTTCCATATTCATCGACTATTGCACTTCTCTCTGCTTCGCGAATCTTCTGAATGATGACCTGCTTGGCAGTTTGTGCGGCTATACGCCCATAATCATTTTTGTTTTCAAGGGGGAAGGCTAATTCTTCTTCGAGTTTTACACCACTTTTTATTTTCTTTGCATCTTCTATCAGTATGTGATGTTCTTCATTGAAACGAACACGATTGTCATCTTCTGCTATTTCTTCTTCGTCTTCATCTTCTTTTGTCATTCTGACTAGAGAGTCATCAACCACTATCTTGATCTGTTGAAACTCCATTTCTCCTGACTCTATATCTATCTTTGCACGGATTATCTGGCCTTTTTTGCCGTAATCCTTTTTATATGCGGCAGCTAGGGCTTGCTCAATGGCGTCAACAATCTTCTCTCGAGGGATTTTGCGCTCTTGTTCAAGCTGTTCTAATGCCGACTTCATTCCTTTTAGGTCTAACATAATTTGTTTCTAGGTACTAGGTTCTAGCTGCTAGCCAAAACATAGATACCCGTTATTAAATTGTAATTTTCATTAAAAACAAGCATTTATTGCGTATTTTTAGTAAAATAAAAGCCCGGTTCGAGGACGGACTTACAATTACAATGTTACCCCAATGTATTTCATTAGTCAAATTAAGGATAGACCTGTGCATAACTCACCACACAACCCATTGACAAAATTGTCAATAAGTACGATAATATAAAGGAATAAATAAAAAATCCTTAATAATCATAATATGAAAAAGAAAATTAAATTGCTCATCTCTTTCTTTGTCATTCTGATTTTAATATTAGGATGCAAAGGCTCTACGGTAATCGATCCGACACCCATCGTGCCACCAGATCCGATACCTGTAGTAAAGAAATACACAGTTGAAGTCACTTCAGACTCCAATGGTGTGATTAGTCCTTCTGGTAAAATGGAAGTGATTAGTGGTAATAGCTTGAATTTAAGCATTGTTCCTAAATTTGGTTATAAGCTTGATACATTCTTAGTCAATAAGTTTCCTGTAGTAATTAATGGAAATTCCTATAGTCTAAATAATGTTGATAAAAATTATCAGATTAAGGCTACCTATATAAAAACTTTAAGCTGGTATTTAGCTAAAGGTAAATGGAAATGTGATTCTCTTGCTAATCTTGAACCAACTGGTATTTGGAACATTTATCCAATTTGGGGAGAAATAGGTGCACTCCAGTTTGTGTATACTTTTTTACCTGATGGTAGCTATACTTTATATGAATCAGGAAATTGGTATGACAGTGGGACTTGGCTTATCTCTGGTGAAGATACTAAATCACCTACTCTTAGCCTTAAAAATCCTGGAGGAACTCAAGTTTGGAACATTGAAAAGTTAGATAATGTATATCTTACTTTATTAAATAACAATGTTCTATATGTAGGAGATCCAAATTATAAAGTTACATCTATGAGATACAAATATTCACAACTAAAATAATTGTGAATATGTGGCACTATACGAAACCGTTATCATTGCATTGCAATTGATAACGGTTTTTTTATATAAAATATTGCCATTTATTTTTTATATATGTTATTATGTTATTAATTAATAAGTTTTACTTTTAATAAGATTTTAATTAATCAAATCTATGAAAAAAATATTTAATAAGTCCTTGTTTAAATTATTGTTTGTGTTTATTACATTTTTAATATCTTCAAATATTACCAATGCAGCAGTTACTAATACAATAACTGTAACTCCAGCTAAGCCAACTGTTACTATTAAATATGGTGGAAGTGCAACAATAACTTTTTCAGTTACAGGATCTTATACAAGGTGTTATTTAGGAACGGATCCTGCTAATGCAGACGCTAATGCAGTTACTCCAGGTGCACCAGGTTTTAATGTTTCCCCAACTGTTACAACAACATATACAATTACTTGTGATGATTATACTGCAACTCCTTTGTGCAATTCATATACAGTTCCTCTGAATACTTGTTTTATAGCTGACACAAAAGTACTTCTCTCAGATGGTTCTTCAAAGAATATTCAAGATGTAAATATAGGGGATATGCTAAAAGGAGAAACAACAAACAATAGAGTATTGGGCTTTCATGATCCAAAATTAGAAGACGGTAAACTTTATTCTTTTAATGGTGGACGTTACTTTGTAACAGCTGAGCATCCATTTAAGACTACAGATGGATGGAAGTCAATAAATCCAAAGAAAACTCTAGTTGAAAATATTGGTGTTACAGTTACGGAACTTAAAGTAGGAGATACTCTTATAACTGAAAATGGTAATGTCATACTAAGGACTATTGATAGTAAGAATGACAAGGCAAGTACTCAGCTTTATAACTTCAAACTTGATGGTGACCATACTTACTACGCTGACGGATACTTGGTTCACAATAAGATGGCTTGTGGTGGAGGTTATGCTTGTGGATCAGGTAGTATTTGTATAGGACCAGATGGTTATCCTGCAGATACTAGTGGTACAGGT
Organism: uncultured bacterium; assembly: GCA_903821415.1. Taxonomy (GTDB): domain Bacteria; phylum Patescibacteriota; class Minisyncoccia; order Phycocordibacterales; family UBA9973; genus UBA8515. The sequence continues at coordinate 10,808 of CAIJLF010000088.1, forward strand.
GGTACCTGCAAAGCTTGCCCAGGTACAATTACTTGTCAAAGTGGTTATACTTCATCGTGTTCTGGTGGATTCGTGGTGTGTACGCAGACAACTGGATGCAGCGGTACAGTTTCTATTCCTTGCCAAGGTACTGTAATAGGAAGTTCACAAAATGGAACTTCTCCTGGTCCATATGAAGGAGACTCATGCTCTATCTTTACAACATCAGCAACTTGCTTACAAGGAGCGGTCACTCATGGATGTTCTTGGAATACAGGTTCGTTGTTATAAATATTTTTATTAAAAAGAACATCCGTTTAGGGTGTTCTTTTTAATTATTTACTATTTTTCCATAAATTTATTTGCTTATGGTGCTTAATTCCTGGTATAATAATTAGAATAGTTTCTACCAATTTATTATTAGCTAATTTTATAATCAAATGAAATTTATAAAAATATTTTTATTCACAGTCCTAGCGATTTTCTCAATAGGCTTTTTTAGTAATCAAGTTGCTGCTGCTTCTGGGTCAGGAAGTGTAACTGTCACAGTTGTGAATCCTCCTACTGCAACCCTAACGGCAGATGCTACTACTGTTCCTTATAATACAGGTACGACTCTTCATGGTACATCTACTGGTAATGTTGTTTCTTGTACCGTGTCTTGGCCTGGTGGTAGTAATACACAAGGGGCTTCATTAGATGTATCGACTGGTAATTTAACTACATCTACGACATATTCACTAGTTTGTGATGGTGGATCAATTGCAGGAAGTAGTAATACTTCTACTATTACGATAAATGTAAGTGCTCAACCTAAGTACACCCTCACTATCACTACTGCGGGTACAGGAGGAGGAACAGTGACTCCTACTAGTGGAACAACATATAATTCAGGAACATCAGTTCCTCTAGGTGCCACTGCAAATGGTACATCAACTTTTGGTGGATGGAGTGGTACTGGCTGTACCACTGGAACTGTAACTATGGACGCAGATAAGAGTTGTACGGCTACATTTACAGCATCAGTTGTAAATTATACCGTTACTGGTACATCCAACGCAGGTGGTACAATAACTCCTCCAACTCAGTCTGTAACTTCTGGATCTAAGACCACACTAAACGTTAATCCTAGCTCTGGATATTCTGCTACCGCTTCAGGCTGTGGAGGATCACTTTCTGGAACAACATATACTACTGGACCTATCACTGCAAATTGTACAGTAACTGCCACATTTACAGCAACACTTCTGCCCCCTGATCCTGTAACTGGACTCACAGTTGTTACTAGCGTCTCTCCTAAATCTTGTGGAAATGATTGGTTGGCTATTTCATTTAATTCTTCAGCTAGAGCAACTAGCTATCAGGTATTTAGAGACGGAGTAGCTGTATCTTCCTCATTATATAATGGTACAGATTTATCTTTTTCTGATACAAAACTTGTTCTTGGACAAAGTTATACATATACAGTCAAAGCTATCAATTCAGCAGGGTTTGCTACTTCAGGACCAGTTACTGGAACAGTAGCAGGGGTTTGTCCAGTTACTCTTTCTATCACTACAGCTGGCACAGGTAGTGGAACAGTAACAGGAGCAGGCTCGTATACTGCAGGCACGGTTGTTTCTATGACTGCCACTGCAAATGGTACATCAACTTTTGCTGGGTGGAGTGGTACTGGCTGTACCACTGGAACAGTAACTATGGACGCAGACAAAAGTTGTATCGCTACATTTACAACAGTAGGGTCTATATCAGTTTTATTATCTGCATCTTCAACATCAGTATATCTTCCTACAAGTTCGACAACGCTTTCTTGGTTAACAACTGGTACTCCTGACTCCTGTACTGCATCGAATGCTTGGTCAGGATCAAAGGCATTGAGTGGGTCAGAGTTAAGATCTGGTATGACTGCCGGGACATACAACTATGTCATCACTTGTTCAAAAACAGGAACAGCAGATGCTACTGCCAATGTAAGTGTAGTAGTATATCCTGATCCTCCTGTTGTCACTTTGTCAGCAACACCTACTACTGGAACTTCACCTCTAACTTCAACTCTGTCTTGGACTGTTTCAGGAGGTGCTACTTCTTGTACAGCAAGTAATGGATGGTCAGGTAGTAAGACTATAACAGGAGGAAGTCAGTCTATTTCAGGTATATCTTCTTCAACTACTTATATATTAGTTTGTGCTAATGCAGGAGGAAATTCAAATATTGCTTCTGTTACGGTAAATCCTACAGTACCAGTCGGAGCTATCTCTGTCGCTATTTCAGCTTCTCCTACATCGATAACATTACCTACAAGTTCGACAACTCTAACTTGGACGACAGGAGGCTCTCCAGATTCATGTACTGCTTCAAATTTTTGGTCAGGATCTAAGTCGGCAAGTGGAGGAAGTGAAGTTCGTTCTGGTATGACAGCTGGAACATATAACTATGTAATCACTTGTTCAAAAGCAGGGACAACAGATGCTACCGCCAATGTAAGTGTAGTTGTGAATCCTGCCGTTGTCGGAGCTATAACTGTCGCTATTACAGCTGCTCCTACATCTATGACTCTACCTACAAGTTCTACAACTCTAACTTGGACGACAGGAGGCTCTCCTGATTCATGTACAGCTTCAAATTTCTGGTCAGGAACAAAGACTGCAAGTGGAGGAAGTGAAGTTCGTTCTGGTATGACAGCAGGAACATATAAATACGTCATCACTTGTTCAAAGGCTGGGACGACAGACGCCACAGCCAATGTAAGCGTAGTTGTAAATCCTGTTACAATTGTGATACCTCCTACTCCTACGGGTCTTACAGCAACTGCAAGTATCTGTGGAAATGATTTGCTAAATATCGCATGGAATGCTTCAACAGGGGCAACTAGCTACCAAGTCTATAGAGACGGAGGGGCGACTGCAGTTTACAATGGTTCTGCAACTTTATTCTCTGATACTGGTCTAGTTCTAGGATCAACACATACATATAAAGTCAAAGCTACAAATTCAGCAGGATCTTCTGCTTTATCTGTCTCAGCTTCTGGTACAGTAGCACCTGTCTGTAAATTTGCTCTTACTATTACAAAAGCAGGAACAGGAACAGGCACAGTAACTCCTACAAGTGGAACGACATATAATTCAGGAGCAGTCGTAGTTCTCAATGCTACTCCAAATGCGACGTCTACCTTTGTTGGATGGACTGGTAATGCAGACTGTACAGATGCATCTGTCACTATGGATGCAGCAAAGTCTTGTATCGCTACATTTACATTTAAAACTATTGTTTGTTCTGCTCCTCTAACTCAAACAGTTAAAGTAGCTTGTGATGTAAATGCAAACGGTGACGCAGCGACTTCAGGTCAAGTAACAAGAAAACAAACAAAAACAGCTCCAAGTTGTACATTTGGAACTCCGGTAGATAGTACGAATTCTGTATATGTAAGTGATGATTGTGTCTATCCAAATAATTCTTGTACGGCTCCACTTACTAAAACAGTTACAGTTCCATGTGATGTAAACGCAAACGGTGACGCAGCGACATCTGGAGTAGTAACTAGAATTCAAACAAAGAGTGCTTATCCTGCTTGTGCTTTCCCATCAACTGTGGATACTACAAATTCTAATTACGTAAGTGATACATGTGTATATCCAACAGGGGGAGGAGGAAATGGCGGTGGAACAGATGGCAGTAACACTTGTACAAATGGAGCGACAAATTATCCAGATTGTACAGTAGGACCTGGTAATACTTGTCTCTTTGGGGGCACTTATCCTAACTGCTTACCAAATACAACACCAGTAAATGGACACTGGACTCAATGGTCTCCGCTCCCTCATGATTGTTACGAATCTGTTCAAATAAGTAATTATATTAAAGCTACGAATGGAGGTGTAGATGATCCAGCGGGTCTAATTAATCCAAAGAAAACGAGGAATTATACTTATGATCAATGTCCTGTAACTACCTTAGGGGTAAAATTTGATGGAAAGACTATCAATGACGGGACAGTGATACCTTACAATTCAAAAGTTTTAGTAGATTGGTCAGCACTAAATGCTACAGGTGGATGTTCTTGTACTTACTCTGATAGTATAAAACCAGAAACTTCTTGTGGGTCAGTTGGTCCTATTAAAAGCTCAGCTTTGAAGAGAGATACGACCTATACTGTCGTATGTAAAGGGGATTACAATCTTACCAGTCTTGAGTCATTCAAGGTATTAGTAGGGAAAATAAATACGAATTATTTAGAAAATTAATAATTATAATTTAAAAGATATTAAAATACCACCTTATAGGGTGGTATTTTGGTTATTACTTAGCAATTTTATATTCTCATATGGTATAATATTTGTATTAATCGCTAATATATTCAATTTATGAAAAAATTATCAAAACTTTTTATTTTAACTATTTTCTTATCATCGTTCGTAGGAGCTAATGTTTCTGCTGCTACAACAACAGTAAAATCTGTCCCAAGTAAAAATATAGTTCTAGCTAGCGTAGATATTCGAGATGCTAAAATTGTTTCTCAAAAAGGTAACACTTTTAACATATCTTTCTCTCTTTCAAACGGATCAGGCTTACAAGCAGGAGTGAAGTACAGTGTAAGACTTATCAAAGAAATTAACTCTAACCAATTGGTTCTAGATGAAAAAGTCTATGATGAATCTTTAACTTTAAATCCTGATACTATAACCAAAAAAGATATTGTTTATGTAGCCCCATCTTCTATTGGAGGCTCTTATATTTTAATGCTTACAAGTAATAATACGAGCGGTTTTACATTTGGTATGTCTAATTTAGGAAAAGTAAATTTAACTGCCACTTCTAAGGGGATTCAAATACTTCCTGAAACTTGTACAACACAGATAGCAGGTATAAAAGCAGCTAAGACATACAGTTTATCTCAGGGTATTAATATTAAGCCGGAAGAAAGTATCAGTCTTACTTGTACAGCATTGAATTCTTCTAATTCTGTTATTACTGTCACTCCATCTTATGTATCTCGAACTGGTTCATCTTTTGGAGATGTTATTTCTTTGACTGGAGGTGATACAAGCCATATCTCTTTTAAGGGTGGAGAGAAAAAATCTTTCACTGTAGTTTTACCTCAAGCAAAAAACCCAGGTATCTATAATGAGAATTTAACTCTGGTTAATAATGGTACTGTTTCTAATTCAGTTAGTATTGATTATATAGTGACAGGAGCTATGGCTACTATAAGTAATGCTTCCTTAGATAAAGATTTTTATAGTAAGGGTGAGATAGCTGTAATTTCAGCATTTTATAGAAACCAAGGAGAAGCTTCTTTAACTTCTAATATCAAAATAGTAGATGGTAAGGGTAATGCTTGTGCTGCTCCTTTATCTCAAATATTAATTAATCCAGTTCCTCCAAAAATAGATTCAAATATTGCTATAACTTCTTCTTGTATAGACCCTATTGTTAAAGTTTCTTTAACTGATGAGAAAGGTGTTACTCTTGATCAAAAAGAATTCAAAGTTAAAACTACTTCAAATGCTTCATCTCAATCATCTGGTTCAAATTCAAGCATGGGTTACATAATACTTATTCTTGTTATAGTTATAATTCTTTATGTATATATTAAAAGAAAGAATACTCCTCCTGCAACTCCAGTAGATGGTAGTAATACTTCATCTAGTAGTATTCCTATGAATATCATTTTCCCATTCTTCCTTTTTATTGCATTGTTTGGATTAATGCCAGAGAGTGTAGTACATGCTTCGAATTTTACTTCTAGTGATGGTAATGTATTCCTCTCTCTTTCGACAAATAAAACACCTTACAATGCTGGAGAGTCTGTTACAGTGAATGGAGCCTTTAATCTTAATGAG
>CAIJLF010000089.1 GCA_903821415.1 uncultured bacterium
ACTATAAATATATTTCTAAAACAAAATAAATTTTCCACGGCTAAAAACTTCTTCATTATTATAGTGGAGAAGCTTTTTTTTTGATATACTATTGTATATGCATATCGATGAGGGGACAATAATAAAACTACTTAATACTTCAGGTCTTGTGAATAAAACAGACGTTTCTATGGCTATAAAAAAAGCGAAAGAAACAAATCAATCACTAGGATCCATACTAATGAGTGAAGGTAAATTGACTGAGAAAGATTGGAATAGTATGCAGGCTGTATCTCTAGGGATTCCTTTTGTCAGCTTGAAAGGGGAGCATATACCACTTGAAGTTTTAAATTTGATTCCTGAGCCTATTGCTCGCAATAATAATATTATAGCTTACAAAAAATCTTCAGCGGGTCTTGAGGTTGCTATGCTAGATGTAGATAACTTGCCAGTAATTGATTTTATAAAAAAGAAAGTAGGTCTTCGAATCCTTCCACGTATGACCTCATCAGATTCTATCAAAGAAGCATTGGCATTATATAAAAAAAGTTTACAAGCAGACTTTGAAGATATTATAAAAAAAGAGACCAATACCATTAAGGCTACAGTAGATAATCCTTTATCAGGAGAGAGTATTGATGTATCTGGTAAAACAGAAAAAGAACTCGCTGAAGATTTACCCATAGTTAAGATAGTAGATACTCTGATTTCTCACGCTATTTCTCAGGGATCTTCTGATATACATATTGAACCATGCGAGGATTCCTTGGTGGTTAGATACCGTATCGACGGTATGCTATACGATGCGATGGTTCTACCAAAAGATACAGCCCCAGGAATAGTAGCAAGAATAAAAGTACTTTCTAGTTTAAAGCTAGACGAGAAGCGTCTTCCTCAAGACGGAAGATTTAAAATTACGAACGACACCGAGAGGGTTTCTTTTAGAGTTTCTACTTTACCGACTTACTTTGGAGAAAAGACAGTCATCCGTATTCTAAGAGAAAATGCAAAAGGCTTTTCTCTGGAGAGTCTTGGCTTCCATGGTGAGGCGCTAGAGAGAATACATAGAGGTATGAAAAAGAGAAACGGAATGCTTCTGACTGCAGGACCAACAGGATCAGGTAAAACAACAACTCTCTATACTATGCTAGATATCTTAAATACTCCAGATGTAAATATCTCAACAGTTGAAGATCCGATAGAATACCAGATGGCTAGAATAAATCAGACTCAAACAAAGGCAGAAATAGGACTAACTTTTGCGAATGGTCTCCGCACTCTTCTTCGTCAGGATCCAGATATCATAATGGTAGGAGAGATTCGAGATGGAGAAACAGCCTCCCTTGCAGTCAATGCATCTCTAACAGGACACTTAGTACTCTCTACTATCCATACAAACTCAGCAGCAGGAGCGATACCACGTATGGTAGATATGGGAGTTGAGCCTTTCCTTATCGTCTCTACTGTTAAAACAGTTATAGCTCAGAGGCTAGTCCGTAAACTCTCTGAAGAAAAAGAACAGTATTATCTAAGTGATATAGAATTGAATGCCCTAGGCAAGGTTGTAAATCTCGAAGTAGTATTGGATAGCTTAAAGAAGGAGAAAATAGTTCCTTTAACGGCAGAATGGAAAGATATTCCTTTATATAAACCAAAACCAAATACGGATTCACCTGATGGGTATAAGGGACGTATAGGAATTCATGAAGTTTTAGAAGTGAGTACAACCATAAAAGAAATGATACTAAAAAACTCTTCAACAGACGAGATAGAAAAGGTTGCTAGAAAAGAGGGTATGATGACAATGATAGAAGATGGAATATTCTTAGTAGCTTCAGGTGTTACTTCCACCGAAGAGGTCTTGCGTGTTGTCTCTGAGTAAAGCAATGAATCCCGTTAGAAGCCGCGGTCAC
>CAIJLF010000090.1 GCA_903821415.1 uncultured bacterium
CCCATCTACTAAACTAAGAATTGAAGGTAGTATCGCTTCTCGTATATCTGAATCTGTGACAATAACCTGACGAGGAAGACCTGTGACCAAGTCTCTACCTCTAACTTCTGCTTCCATAGGCTCACCTTCTATAACTGTGCCTATAGCAATCTTTACATTTTCTGCAGTCCTTTCTCCGATAAGCAATTTGAATTCATCCTTCATATAATTTATTATATTTGTATTAAATAAATCCCCTGCTATCTTTAAATTCTTCGAACGAACAACTCCTGAAAGAGAAATAACAGCGACATCAGTAGTCCCTCCTCCTATATCCACGATTACTGATCCTATCGCTTCTTTGACCGGTAAACGTATCCCTATAGCTGCAGACATGGGCTCTTCAATAATGTAAACTTCACGCGCTCCAGCTGAACGGGCAGCATCTTCAACAGCACGGATCTCTACATTAGTAATACCCGTAGGAACTCCTAAGATAACACGAGGACGAATAAACTTCTTTGATATTTTTTCGGCTTTATTTATCAGATAGGAAAGCATCTCTTCTGTAACTTCAAAATCAGAAATAACTCCATCTACTATCGGGCGTATAGCTCGCACATGACCTGGAGTACGTCCTAGCATCTGCTTGGCTTCTGCGCCCACAGCGACGATCTGCCCTGTCTTTTGATTTACCACTACCACTGAAGGTTCGTTTATAACGATACCGTGCCCCTTCAAATACACCAGCGTATTCGCGGTTCCCAAATCTATACCGATATCATTAGAAAACATTTGGTAAAATTTTTTAAACATATAAAATTAGTTTCTAATGGCTAGTTTTTAGTTTCTAGTAAACCAATCAATTCTTGCTCATTAATTATTTTCCCTTGAACCTCAGTTCTCTTTTTAACTTCAAAACCTCCATCTGCCAAACTTCTCTTTGAAACTACAACTCGGTAAGGAATCCCGATTAAATCTGAATCTGCAAATTTTTCCCCAGCACTCGTATCAGCTCGATCATCGAACAATACTTCGATACCTCTTTCTTTTAATTTATTATAAAGATCTTCTGCACCGTTACGTACATTCTCATCACCACCCAACGATAGCAAGTGAACTTTAAATGGAGCTATACTTTCAGGCCATATTATACCTTTGTCATCTGAAAGAACTTCTACTACTGTACCCATCAATCTACCTAATCCTATGCCGTAACTGCCCATTATAACTAACTTTTCTTCACCGTTTTCATCCTTATATTTCAATTCGAAAGGTGCTGAAAATTTCGTTCCAAGTGAAAAAATATTTCCCACCTCAACTGCCTTATTTTCAACTAATTCTTCTTTTTTAAGACCTAAACTTTCAATAACTTCATCATTATAAACTTCTTTATTTATGGCTATACCCTTGTTTGGGTCAACATAAATCAAATCCTCTCCAGCTGAAGTTACAGTTTGGAATTCATGTGAGAATTTTGAGAATGTTCCACCTGAAGCGAAAGTCAAATAGGTAAGGTGTCCAATACCCACTCTCCTAAAAATATTCTTATAAGCTTCCTTTGATTTCTCATAAAAAATATTGTGCTCTTCGTCGTTTTTAGAGAAAGAATAAAGTGCCTTCCAGTAGAATTCTCTTCCTCTTAATATCCCAGATTTACTTCTAGCTTCGTTTCTAAAAATATTCTTGAAGTCGTAAGGATATACAGGTAAGTCTTTATATGAATTTATATATTGTTTTAAAATATCTGCATATGCTTCTTCGTTCGTAAAAGATAGACCTACTTCTGTTCCGTTCTTCAATTTAGTTTTAAACCAATTGTCTACAACTTCATCGTCCCATCTGTTCGACTTCTCCCAAACTTCTTTATTCTGAAAAACACTTGTCCTCATCTCTATTCCACCTATTTTATCCATTTCTTCTCTGATGATATTCTCTATCTTCTTTATAACCTTAAGACCTAAAGGCAAGTAAGAATAGACTCCGGCCATCTCTTTATTTATATAACCAGCTCTTATAAGTAATTCTGCGTTTAAAGACACCTCATCTGCAGGGCTCTCTTTTTTTGTTTTAGTAAACAATTGTGATTGCTTCATATATCCACATACTACCCTAAAATGAACCTCCAGTCAAAAATGATAATTGAGAACATCTATTTGCAAAATAATGGTTTTTCTGGTATTATGTGACTACTTTCCGTGAGGAGCTTTTTTGTTTGAAAGGCCCTTGTAAATAGGCTGGAATGCTTAAAAACGGAAGAGTTTTATAATTAATTAACCATATAAAGTCGTAGGCATTGCCTCGACAAAAAAACAATATGAATACACAAAATAGTGTTATAGAAGAAATGTTCAAAAATGGTACTCACTACGGGTACTCAAAGAGTCGCCGTCATCCATCTACATCTCAATACGTCTTCGCTACGAAGAATGGTGTTGATATTATAAATATAGAGAAAACAGCAGACCTCTTCGAAAAAGCGATTGCAAAAGTTACAGAGCTAGCTCAAACTGGTAAGACAATCCTTTTCGTTGGTACTAAAGCTGAAGCTCGCCAGCAAATAATAGAAACAGCTCTTGCTCTAAATATGCCTTATGTCTCTGAACGTTGGGTTGGAGGAACTCTTACAAACTTCCCTGAAATAAAAAAGCGTATAACTAAACTATTAGACTTGCGTGACCAAAAAGAAAAAGGAGGTCTTGATAAATATACAAAGAAGGAAAGACTACTTATCGATAGAGAAATGGATGATATGACAAAGAACTTCCAAGGTCTTACAGGTATTACTCGTACTCCTGATGCAATGTTCGTAATCGATCCAAAGAAAGAACACATAGCAGTAACAGAAGCACACAAAATGAATCTTCCTGTTATTTCCCTTATGAATACTGACTGTAATGTAAAGCACTCTCAATTCCCTATCATCGCTAACGATGCTTCTATCTCTAGTATTACATTCTTCCTTTCTCAAATAAAAAGTGCTTACAATAAAGGTAACACTGGTGAGAAAAAATAATTAATAATTAATCGTCCCCCGTTCCCGACATGGGGAAATAACAAAATATGTCAATAAAAATAACAGCGGAATTAGTTAAAGAATTAAGAGATGCGACTGGTGTCTCTGTCATGCAGTGCAAAAATGCTTTAGAAGAAGCAGAGGGAGATATGGAAAAAGCTCTTATAATTCTAAAGAAGAAATCAAGCAGTATAGCAATGAAAAAAGCTGACCGCGTAGCTCATGATGGAATAATCGTTGTAGTAGAAGGTAAAGACAAAACTTTACTTCTAACTCTTCATTCTGAAACAGACTTCGTTGCTAGAAATAGTGACTTTATAACTCTAGCTAATGAACTAGCAAATATGGCCTTAAATGAAGGAGTAGAAGCTATGACTGCAAAATCCCTAGATATCATAAACCCTGTAGTTCAAAAAGTTGGAGAAAAAATTGAATTAGGTAAAGTTGAAATCACTGAAGGAGAGATACTCGGTAGCTATGTACACGGAAGTAAGAGCGCTGTAATCGTATCTCTAAAAGGAGGTAGTAAAGAACTAGCAAAAGATGTAGCAATGCATATAGCTGCTATGAAGCCTGCCTTCGTAAATGCCTCCGACATAACAGAAGATGATAAAGCTAAAGTTATAGAAGTTTTTGAAAAAGAAGTAGCAGAATCAGATAAGCCTGAAGAAATAAAAAAGAAAATGCTTGAAGGTAAAATATCAACTTATTTCAAAGAACAAACTCTTATGGATCAGCCTTTTATTAAAAATCCTGATATGACTATCGGAAATCTATTAAAGGAAAAGGGTGCTACTTTCGTAAAGTTTACACAAGAAAGTATTGGTTAAATTATGATTATAGTTATTATTATTTTTTTCATAGCGATATTCGGAGCATTTGGAATGCTACTATTTCGTGCATGGGAGATAAGAACATCTAGACTAGTAATAGAAGAAAAAACACAAACAATAAGAAAAGGTCTATCCTTTAGAGATATCGAAAAGATTATTCTTTTCACTATAAAGCACGCTGTACAAGGGATAGTCCTCTTCTTTGTTAAAGTATGGTTTCTTCTAATAACAAAGGTAAAATTTTGGATTCAAAATAAATTACCAAAGGTGAATCGATTCTTTGAGAAAAAACCAAGTGCTGATTCTAGAAAAATTTCTTTTGTGGAGAGAGCAGTGATGGAATCAAAAATAAAAATTAAAAAAGTTAAAGAGAGAATAATAAAAGAACACGAAGAAAAAGCTGAAGAAATAAAAGAAGAGAATGAGGTTGATAAAATTCTGTAATATGCTAATATAGCCTAATAAGTAAGTGTATTAATGTTTAGGAATTTCTGTTTAATTATGTTTGCCGACATAGCTCAGTTGGTAGAGCGCCACTTTTGTAAAGTGGATGTCCGGGGTTCGAATCCTCGTGTCGGCTCAATAAAAAAATCACCCTTTATGGGTTATTTTTGTGAGCTGGCACGAGGATTCGAAAGGCGCAGGCTGACGAGCCGAGCCGGGGTCGCGGAAATTTCCAGCAGGAAATTATCTGTGACGATTCCTCGTGTTGACTCTTATTTATCTGTGACGATTCCTCGTGTTCGGCCCTATCGGGGTCGCGAGATTTTTCAGTAGAAAAATACTTGTGACGATTCCTCGTGTTAATATATTTTTATTTAATTAGTCTTCTTGATAGTGGGGGTGGCGGCCTTAGTTTTAGATGTATCTGGAGCTTTTATACTTTCCAGTTGTGGAAATGTCTTCTCTATTTCTTCTATGCTCTGGAAGCCACTATACACCTTGCCATTGATAACGATAGCGGGTAGGTTATCTGGAACCTTATATATAGAGGTCATAGCACGCAACGCAGATAGGTCTAGGTTATAATCAAAAGAATAAACACGTAGGTTTGGATACTTTTCACGAAGAGTAGTTAGAACATACCCTTGCTTTGTACAATCATCACACTTCACGTTCTTATAGAAGTAGAGAATAAAAATAGACTTCTGACCACATCTACTAGTAATCTCCTTCATCAAAAGGTAATCTTTTATTTCAAGTAAAGAATAATACCTCTTAAGTGATACTACATTGGCATCATCATTACCTAAATTGTTCTCACTGTAATTAATCTTCTCTGCTAAAGAATTTAATTCAGACGATAAAACGGTGGTAGAAATATCTTTACATGACAACTCCTGCATAAGAGAAAACTGAGTCTCTGAAGACATAAGATCTAAAGAAATCTTGTCTTCTATTCCTTTTAATTGGTCTATCTTTTTATTATTAAAATAACTAGAAAGCCAAAGACCTCCTATAAAAATAGCAGATGTTATAAATAAAACTATTACATACTTTTTCCAATCATTGGGTTCGTGTTGATGCATAAATTAATTGTTTTTTTGTATAACACGACGTTCAAAAGTCCAACTAGACTCTTTAGATATTATAGCGTTATATATCGCTCTTAACATCCAAAACGGTGCAATCATACTATAAATGATACTAAAATAAATTATTGAGATTGAAAAATTGGCCCTTCCTGTCGACATTTTTCTCCCTAACATTACAGTTACTATGACTAGTATATACAAAATTATAGACAAAAACAACATAGCTTTTGTGTTGATAAAAAACCAATCGAATTTATAATGTAGGCTGAAAAAGTTATGAAATCCAATAGTATGTATCTGTATTATTTTCGTATAGATAAGTCTTATGAAATTATATACAACAGTAGAAAAAACAAAGATTACTCCGAAAACAGAAACCATACCTGTAGGTAGTGTAAAAAGAGCAACTGTTCCATACTTCTTCCTAAATAATAAATGACGATAATCTACTAAATTCTTAATAAATCCATAGATCCATCTTAACCTTTGTCTATAAAGTTTCATCACTGAATCAGGTGTATTAGTATAAACATATGCATCCGGACAGTAATCTATCTTGTATCCATGCTCTTGCATTCTGAGTGCGATTTCTTGATCTTCTGTATTGTGTGCTTTTCTATATGGACCTAATTCATCAAAAACCTTTTTTCTAAAAGTTGAAAGTGGACCAGGAGTAACTTGAATACCTCCTATAAGACCTAGCATTTTCTTAATGTATACACCCATATCATACTCAACTTTCTGAGCATTCTGAATAATATTCTTTGGGTCATGACTGAGAACAGAAGGAATGACTGCCATATTCCTAGGATCGTTTTCAAAATATCTCATTATCCTCTTTAATGTTTGATCATGAACAAAAGAATCTGCGTCGAGACATCCAAAAAATTCTGAAGTACTTTTTTCTAGGGCATAGTTTACAGCTGTATGTTTACCACCATTCTCTTTATGAAAGGACAAAATATTTTTACCATTATCATAACTTTGAATTAATTCCCATGTATTATCTGTACTGCCATCGTCTACAATAATGATTGTTAATTTGTCCTTAGGATAGTCGAGGGCTAATAAAGACTTAATAGTCTTATCTATAGTACTCTGCTCATTGTAACAAGGCACAGAAATAGTCACAGTAGGATAACTTTTTAAATCTATAATTTTAGGACTCCAAGCTATATTACGACGCTTGTCAAAAAAAGTCACCAAAAAAAATATCTGCACATACACAGAAATGAAGGAAAAAGCATAAAATATAATGGTATAAGTTGTATTCATTATTCGAATACTATATCATAATTAATCATATTTCTCAATGGTAAATTTATAACTACTTTAATAATCTATGTTGGATTCAAGGCTGCAAAACAAGCATAAATTTAGTATCTATATAGGTATTTCACAAATAAATTTATGCATGATACAATACTTAAATGGAAAACGATAAAAAACAAAAAATTAATACACCTACAGCAATTATTGTTGCAGGATTTTTAGTAATGTTAGCGCTTTTAATAACTAATGGTGGAGGTGGAATAGGAAATAAAGTAACAAAAGAAAAAACTTTATCAGAACAAATAGGAATAAGTAAAGACAAGATGGCTGCATGTATCAAAGCTATCGATACAACAGCATTACAAACAAGTATATCTGCAAGTGTAGAAGCAGCTATGAAAGCTCTACCTAACGACCAACGTGGAACTCCATATAGTGTGATAGTAGGTAAAAATGGAGCTAAAGCTGAAGTTCGAGGAGCAGACTCTATCGACAATGTTAAAAAATTAATAACTGAAATAGAATCCGGAAAAGTTACAAATCCTTATAAAGGAGAAGTACCTGCTGTCACAGCCGAAGATCACATTATAGGTAGTATCGATGCCCCTGTAGTTATCATAGAATATTCAGACTTTGAGTGTCCTTACTGTAAAGCTTTCCATGCAACAGTAAAACAAATAGTTGCTGATAGTAATGGAAATGTAGCTTGGGTATATCGCCACTGGCCTATACACCAGAACTCATTTGCTAAATTAGTTGCAGCTGAATGTGTAGCTAAAATCAAAGGCAATGATGCTTTCTGGAAATATACTGACTTATTATTCGGATTACTCAACCCAACACCTGCTCCTGTAACAGACAAACTGTAATTCAGATATCAAATAAAAAAACAACCAGACTTATCTGGTTGTTTTTTTATTTTATATTTATTTTAATCGAAATAATTTTTTAATCTTGCGATCTTTTCGTTGTTGCGAAGCTTTTCATGGACCTTGGCTTCGATCTGTCTGATACGTTCACGAGTGACTCCAAACTCTTGTCCTACTTCTTCGAGGGTGTGCTGGACTCCATCATTCAATCCATAACGAAGTTCGAGTATCTTCCTCTCTTTTGGACTCAAAGTCTCAAGTACTTCTTTTATCTGGTCTGAGAGAATTCTTCTTGAAGAATCTTGATCAGGACGAAGAATCTTGTCATCTGGGATAAATTCACCACGTGTAGACTTTTCATCATCATCTCCTATCGGCTGCTCAAGTGAGACAGTCTCTTGATTGATCTGCTCAATGATATGTATCTTCTCAACTTCTAGATTCATCTCTGTAGCTATCTCTTCTACTAAAGGCTCACGTCCTAAATCCTGAGATAAACGTCTGACGACTTGTTTATATTTTGAAATAGTTTCAACCATATGAACAGGTATTCGTATAGTTCGTGACTGGTCGGCTAAAGCACGTGTTATAGACTGTCTGATCCACCATGTAGCGTAAGTTGAGAACTTATACCCTTTCGTCCAATCAAACTTCTCTACGGCCTTAAATAAGCCCAAATTACCCTCCTGTATAAGGTCTAGGAGTGTAAGGTCTGAACTTCTTCCGACATACTTCTTAGCGATAGAAACAACCAAGCGAAGGTTCGCGCGAGCGAGTAAATTCTTGGCTTCTATGTCCCCTTTTTCGATTCTTTTAGCTAGGTCTCTCTCTTCACTAGCAGCAATCAATGGATACTGACCTATCTCTTTCAAATACATCTGGATAGAATCATAAGTCTTGGCATCCTTACTGTATTTAAGAGCTAGCTTCTCTACATCGCCACTTGTATCAAGTAAGTTTCCTCCCTCTAAAACATCTATACCAGCAACAGAAAATCTTTCATATAATTCATCTAAAAAGAATATATCATTTTCTATATCTGGAAATTCTTTGATAATCTCATCATAAGTTACAAAGCCTCTCTTCTTACCTTTTTCTATCATATCGAGAGACCTCTTGTCCTGGTCCTTCTTCTTATTTTCAATCTGCTCCTTTTTAGAAGAAGACAAAACCTTTACCTTTGGCTTAGCAACCACAGCCTTAGGCTTACTTTTCGGCTTGGCTGTTTTAACAACTTTCTTCTTAGTTACTTTCTTAACAGGAGTCTTCTTTATAGTTTTTTTAATTGTTTTTTTTGCTTTTAATACTTTCTTCTTTGCAATTTTTTTAATAACCTTTTTAGCCGGTTTTTTAATAGCTACCTTTTTCTTTAAAACTATTTTTTTTGTTGAAGTTTTTTTCTTTTTTATCATAAAATTATTTTAATCTATGGCTTTTAATTTTCTCTATGCGTTCGACTGTTTTCTGATAATCTATAAGTGCGGGGCTGGTATCTAACTCCTCACTTTCTCCCACTCCACCATTAATCTTGTTTTTAAGTAAAATTAAACGTTCCATTAAAATCTCTTCTTCTAAATTTAGTATTATTTCCTCTATATCGCGAGGAAGGTCTTTTATCCTGTTACCATACCACATTTCAGCCTCTGACGCGAGAACCTCTCTAAACGGCTCATGAGTCTCAATGATGATCTTAAACTGGTCTTCTCCTATCTTGTCTATCAATGATTCGTGTATATTCTTGACATCAAAACCTGTATTCTCCTCCTCTTGCCAGAAAATTATTCCAAACAGTCTTCTTTCTAGGTTGTCTCTCCTCGAGACTTGTTCCTTTTCTGACGTCTTATTCAAATTTGTATTTACGTTATTACTCACTAGATGATTCCTCTCATATATCTCAAAGTCTTCTATAATGGCACTTGAGGGTATTCCTGTCTTCGAGTTAATTATAGAAATATAAGAAGACCTATCTATTGAACTTTTAATCATTATTAAAAATGGAAAAATAATATCGCGGACCATTTTACCTCTTTGTCTTATGTCATTCGTATTTTTACAAATCCTATCTACATGGAAAGTTATAATATCTACGGAATTTTTAATAATATCTTTCCAAGTATCAGGGTTCTCTTTGATAATATCTGCTGGGTCTTTTCCTTCTGGGAGATTTGCTACTTTGACCTGCATATCGAGAGACAAGGCTATAACAGCCGAACGACTAGCTGCCCTTATACCAGCAGAATCTCCATCATAGGCAAAAATTATATTCGAAGATAATCTTCTTATTAAACCTAAATTATTTATTTTCGATTCATGATCGAGGATGCTATCTGTAAAAGCAGTTCCTGAGACAGCGACAGTGTTGGTAAAGTCTGCCTGATGAGAAAGGGTCAAGTCTAGCTGCCCTTCTACTACGATACTATAACCTCTTTTCCTTATTGATGTTTTTGCTTTATCTATACCAAAAAGTACATTTGATTTATTGAAAAGTGGGGTATCAGGAGAGTTTAAATATTTGGCCTCATTGGCATCATCTCTGCCAAATATTCTTCCTGAAAAAGCGATCACCCTTCCGCTTGAATCACTGATAGGGAAAATTATTCGTCCGCGAAATCTGTCGTAGGTTCCTTTTTCTGACTTCTTAGCAAGACCAACTATTTCTATATCTTGTATTTTATATCCCTTAGCAATCAAATAATCAGAAAGGCTTCTCCATTCATCCTTAACATATCCAACTCGGAAATTCTTGATAGTCGCATCAGTTAGACCTCTACCTAGCAGATAAGCTCGAGCCGATGGTTCTTTATCAAAATTTGTTTCAAAAAATTTGGTAGCATCTTCTAAAATATCAAAATATAA
>CAIJLF010000091.1 GCA_903821415.1 uncultured bacterium
CGCACCCTACCACTGGATCGTTACCAGACCGCTTGTTACAAGAACCCTGATTTTTAATTTTTTTGGATATTTTTAATACTCCTACTTTAATAGAAGCTGCAAATACCAATTCAAGCTTATATTCAAACCCAAATCAATACAATTCAAATGACCCATATAAATTCAAGGTATCTGATGTTGTTAATTCACAAATCTTAACTAGTGTCGTAGGATGTACTGGAGTAGTAAATAAAGTTGCTAAATGGATGTCTACAATACTTCAGTCTCCAGAGCAAATTGCTCAAATAGCCAGAGATGAAATTGACAAAAAGAAAGAACAATTAAAAGCAGCTTGTTCATCTGTCAAAGCGGGAATAGAAGCTGTTGCAGGCGGAATTCCTACTGTAAATGACATGGTAAAACCTGCTGATACAACACTTGCTAAAACACCAACATGCCAAGACAGAATTGACGCAACAAGCGATAAGCTTATTAGAGCCGCAATAGATCAAGAAAATGCAACAAGAGCTAGAGATTTCAAAGAACAATGTTTTGATGGAATAGCAATAACATTAGCTAAGAATCAATTGACCGCAATGACTCGCAGTGCTATGAACTGGGTAAATTCTGGTTTTGGAGGAAACCCATTCTTTGTTCAAAACATGCAGCATATGACTTATAATTTAGAGAAAAATGTTATCAATACTGGTATTGATGCATTGCTTGCTCCAAATAATATGAATCCATATGCTTTGGATTTCGCAAAAGCCAAGGTCGCAAACAAGGGAATAGTCTCAAGTTCAGCCCAGTTCCTAGGTGGTCTTCAGTCAGATCTAAGTAACTTTGTCACAGACCCAACTTCTTACTACTCAGACAATACCTTAGGTAAAGCTCAAGATACTAGAACTGTACTTCAAAGAGCTCAACAAGCAAATAATTCATTCGCAACAAACTTCATGTATGGTGGATGGAATGGATGGCTGGCACTAACTCAAATAGAGAAAAACAATCCTTTGGGCTTCAATATGATAGCAAATCAATACATTAATGAAATGGAATCAAGTGCAACCAATCAATTTAAAAGTGAAATAACGACAAATAATGGATTCATGAGTCAGAAGACATGTGTCACTTATAATGATGACAAACTAAAACAATTACAAAAAGATTTATCTACATATCAATCAGCTTCAAATACGTCATGTAGTGGAACTGGTGCAAATAGTGATGCTTGTGCTAGTGCTAAAGCTTCAATATCTAACACTCAAGATAAGATTAAAAATTTTGTTAGAGAATGTAAAGATGATGGTTGGAAAGTGATAACTCCAGGAAGTCTTATAAAAGACAAAGTAACTAGTTATCTAGGTTCACCAGAACGTCAACTTGAAATCGCCAAAACAATTAATGATTCTTTAAATGCTGTTTTTTCTGTATTAATTTCAAAGTTAGAGGGGAGTGGACTCTTCGGGCTCTCAGACTCAGCTGTAAATGTGAACTGGACTGACAATATGAATACATTATCGAATGACTCGACAGGGGGTACTGCCTATAACAATAACGGAGCTTATGATAATTTCGATCTCACTAAAAATCTTGGTAATACTTATATACATGATACTGTATATGGACTTGGAACATGGAACGCAAAGGATAATATTACAACGACTATCAATGGCTTTAATAATAACAAGAAATTATATCCAAATCTTGCTCCAGAAATATTCAATGATAAAGGTGAGCCTATCATAATAAATAATTCCTATTATACGGTTGATACACCAGGAACAACTAAAATTATGGATGAAGGTTATAATGTTTTTGAAAAAGGAGATAGAGTTTTCTGGGATGGAACTAAATGGCAAAATTGGAAATGTGGTCCTTTAGATGCAGATAACCAATGCACAATTCAAAAGAGCCCAATAAAAAAGAGGGGGGTTATTCAATTACAACAAGATTACATAGTTGCAGCAAAAGCTATGATTGAGATCTTACCAAATGTAATGTCTAAACTGGGAGAACTCGACTATTGTATTCCTGGGCCGAACCCAAGTTATAAAACCAACTCTTCTGAAGCTCAAACTACATACCAGAACTGGGTAGGTTCTATTTATGTTGGAGGTATAGACCGTTCAAATGAAAGATTTGGAACCAAAATTGATACTGCTGGAATGCCCACTTATGAAGCATTACATAATATTTTTAATGAAAACTTCGGTATTTGGACTGTTCTTAAAAAAACACTAGAACCTATAATAACAATATTTTCATGGATTTGTGATCGTGGTAGTAGTGGTGAATGTATTGGCAATTCTTATATATATGTAAAAAATGGAGATTTTGATAAATATGAAGCCGCTCACTTAGCAAGCAAAGAGGACAGAATGAAGGCTGTATTAGAATATGTTAATTCAAATTTATTCCCAAATTTCTATGAAATATTTGATAAACAAATGAATGATCTTTATTTCAAAAATATGACTAGTCCTTATCTTGAAAGAGAAGATGTATCCTTAAATAAGCTAACAGACAAAAATCCTGGATATATACCTATGGCAGAGAATGGTCTTGATCTCACTAAAGATATTATGTATTACAATGATGAATACACACAAACTTTAAAGGATCTCGGTGATGCAGTAAAACAAGCTAGAGTTAACATAGCTAAACTTGAACCTATTAGAGATGAAGTTAGTGGTATTATTAAAGCTGCACAAGACAGAAGACAGGCTAATTTAGATCAATTAGTAAATGCTCCAAACAATACAGCAATTCTTGCTTGTGAAGCATTACAAAATGATTGCCTCAAAGGATTTACAAATGGTATGACAGTACCAGCAAATACAACAGCTGATGCTATTTGTTTAAAAACATACAATACTTGTATTGCTGACAAAACAGCAAGTGGTGAAATCCTAAGTCAAGCACAACTAGAAAGTATCTATAAAACATGTCTTTTAGAAGAGGATACTCAATTCTTCGAGGCAGAAGCCATAAGACAAATGGGTAATCCCGATGCAGAAAGATGTAACGATGGAATAGACAATGACCTAGATGGATTAATAGATTCAAAAGATCCTGATTGTCCTAGCACGGTTACTACAAACATGAAATGCTTGTCTTATAACGACCGCGATATTCATTCATATTATTCAGACCTAGGCTGTGGTGATGGAAAATGTCTAGGAAAACTAACAGCACATTATTCAGGAACATCATGTGAAAACAGAAATTCATTAAATGACTGCTCTGCAACAGAAAATGTATATGCTGGTCCTTCTTTCCATTTTAACTGGGGCGATGCTTACAATAGTTATAAAGTAAAAACTTGTATGTGGGCAGATGTTACTCCTACAAATGGTCAATGCTCTCTTGTGCTTGGATCTGGTAAAGAAATTCACTCATACATATCAGACTTAAATTGTGTAGATGGTAAATGTCACGGTGTATTAAAAGAATCAACATATAGCCCTACTTCCTGTGAACGACGAGGACCAAATGATTGTACGACTACCGCTGTTATAACAAGTGGACCTAAACGCGTTAGAGCAGGAACATTTGGCTTAGACCCATATAATGCTTATACAGTAAGTAACTGTCAGTGGACAAAATAATGTTTATTAAGTGAAAAGTTTAATTTAGGAAGTATAAAATATAAAATAATTTATGGAAAATAACCCAAAGAAAAGTAAGGCATTTATAATAACATTCATATTGGTTCTTTTGCTTTGTCTTGTGGGTTATTATTTCTATGCAAATAGAGCAAAAATATTTGATGCTAAAGGAGTAACCTCTATATCAAAAATATTTGCTCCACTTTTAGGCAATTCTAAAAGCGGATTAACTCCGGTAATTAATACAGACACAAACAATCCCAACTCAAGAATAAATGGCATAATATTAACAGATGCAGATAATAATAAAATAATAAGAGCTGAAGCTGGTGAAAATTTAAAAAAGGGTGACGTCCTCTATATATCTGGGTTTAATAAAAACAAAGACCCAATAGTTATGAGAGCTATAGCAAATGACAGAAAAAAGTCTTTAGTTTTTGGTGTCGCAGGAGAAGATATAAAAATGGGTTCTATGGGAAATGTAATAATAGAAGGAATATTAAAAGGAGTTCCAACGAACAAGAATGAGGGGACACCATGGGGAGTTTTTAATACTCTTTATCTAAGTGATAAAAATTACGGAGGAATGACCAAAAATCCACCAACAGCACCTTCTTTTATTGTCCCAGTAGGAAGTGTTCTAAAAGTAGATCCAATAGATGGGCATATCAAAATAGGAGGGTTCTCTAGTGGTCAAAATACTAATATTAGTAACAAAGATATCGGCAATCTTAAAATTTTTAATTCAACTCTGTTGAATGATGCAGATGCTAGCTTGCGAGACTATTGGAACTCAGTCTTTGGTGGCGGAGTTTTCAATAGTAATAACGATAGTTTAAATACAAATAATTGGAATAATAATGGTTTTGAACTTATACCTATTTCTATACCAGACAGTAATATTAGCAATAACTATGATACCAATTTTCCTTTTGTGACAGCGACAGCGACACCAGGAACTATAAAGATAGGTGAAACATCTGTAATTAGTTGGACTTCTACGAAAACAACATCTTGTAATTCTGGAATAGGGAATAGCACTCAAGTTGAAGGATCTTTCACTACACCTAAATTAACCAAAGATAGATCATATGTCATTGTATGTACAGGACCTGCAGGGACAATAAGTAGTACTGTAAATGTAAATGTTGTAAACGATGGAAGCACGACTTCTCCAAATATTACAATAACAGCAGTTCCTTCTACTATTAAATCTGGGGGGACTTCTACTGTCAGCTGGACTTCGGAAAGAGCTACAGCTTGTACTGTAGATGTAAATAATGTGGCCGAAGGTAAAACAGGATCTTTCACTACGCCTTCTCTTACTAAGAGTACTTCATATACTGTCACTTGTACTGGACCAGGAGGAACAAAAAGTGAAAATATTTTTATTATCATCTCAGATGGCATACCAAATGCTCAATGCTCTGACGGTAAAGATAATAACAACAATGGATTAATTGATATAGCAGACCCTAACTGTCATGAAGGAGGTGTCTTAAATGGTAAATATCTTCCTACTCATTATTCAGAATCAGTGACTCCTTTTTCTACTGCCACAGAATGTTCTGATGGTAAAGATAATAATGGAGATGGTAAAATAGATGTAGCAGATCCTAACTGTCACGAGGGAGGTGTCATAACAGGTGCATATGTTCCTACTCATTATTCTGAATCAGTTTCTCCTCTTTCAACAAAAGGAGAATGTTCTGATGGTATAGATAATAATAACAACAGCAAAATAGATATAGCTGAGCCTAATTGTCATATTGGTGGTATTATGACGGGTGCATATAATCCTGATTATTATTCAGAATCCAACTCTCCTCTTGCCGGCAATGCTCAATGTTCTGATGGAATAGATAATAACGGTGATAGTAAAATAGATATAGCCGATCCAAATTGTCATGTTGGAGGTGTCATTACAGGTACGTATGTACCTACTCATTATTCAGAATCAGTTTCTCCTCTTTCAAACAATCCACAATGTTCAGATGGTATAGACAATAATAATAATGGTAAGATCGACGCAGCAGACCCAAATTGTCATGATGGGGGAGTTATCACAGGCACATATGATCCATCTTATTATTCTGAATCTACTTCTCCTCTTTCTGGAAATGCTCAATGTTCTGATGGTAAAGATAATAATGGAGATAGCAAGATAGACATAGCAGATCCTAATTGTCATGAAGGAGGTGTCATCACTGGTGTATATGTACCTACACATTATTCTGAATCTACACCTCCGTTTACTTTAAAAACAGAATGCTCAGATGGTATAGACAATAATAATAATGGTAAGATCGACGCAGCAGACCCAAATTGTCATGATGGGGGAGTAATCACAGGTACATATAATCCTGATTATTATTCCGAATCAATTTCTCCTGTTACTGATTATAATTTCCCAACAGTAGATATAACAGCTTCAGCTACATCCGTACCACCAGGAACAGATGTCACCATTAGTTGGACATCTAAAAATGCCACATCTTGTAATTCAGGAGCAGGTAACCCTACTGACCCAGCTGGTTTTTTCACTAAAAACTTAAAAATAAGTACTTCGTTTACTATCGTCTGTAAAGGAGACTATGGTAGTACGGGTAGTAACATATTTGTTGAGGTCGCACCTATAAATGATGGTCTTGTCACTGTTTCAGTCACTACAGACTTTAATCCTATTACATCAGGAGAAAACGCTAAAATTTACTGGACATCTACTAACGCTAAATCATGTAACCCTGGAATTGAAAATAGCAAAAGTACTGCAACAGAAGGTTCTTTCACAACAGAGGCACTCACAAGTAATAAATCTTACACTGTGACTTGTACGGGACCAAGTGGATCAGCGGGGAATAGTATTTTCATAAATGTAACAACATCAGAAGATAAGTCTGGCAATCCACAGTGTTCAGATGGTATAGACAACAATGGTGATGGTAAGATAGATGATCTAGATCCTAATTGTCATGAAAGAGGTGACATAAATGGACTTTATATACCAACTCATGATTCAGAAGAAACAGCTGCCAACCCATCAGATACAATAGCAACAACAAATTCTTGTGCTTTGATAGACAAGAATCCATTAGTATTTTCTGAAGATGAAAAGTCAAGACTCGCAGTTCTATTACGTAAGTTTTATCTCATATCTTCAACATTAAGAACAGAAGAAGACTTAACAACACTTTACAATCAAATAGAACAACAAAAGACTTTCATGAAACAAACGGATCTATTGACCAAGCAATGTTATTTACAAACAAATGATGAATTAGACTACACGGATTTCTGTCTTAGAAATAAGGGATTATGCCCAGTAGGTGAATTTTTGACTAGTGCAAATACTGCTTTTGATAGTACAAATTTTGTCAGACATGGAAATCCATGGTTTACAAAGTACAATACTGGCTCATATCCTTATACAAATGGTGATACAGGTTATTTTAGATATGATTTGTTAGAACAAAATGGTGGATGTAAAGCTGTTTCTGGCTATTATTATGGAACAGGAACAACAGACAGTGGAATGAACTTTGATTGTGCTACATTCAATAATTTTGATGGATATGGTAGTTGTACCCAGATGGCGGGTCGTGTCTTCTATAAAGAAGGTCAAGATCCTAATAATTATCCACCTCTAGATTCAGTTTTGAAACAAGGTTGTAAATGGAAAGAAGGTGTATATTTTGATCAAACAGAAAGACTTTTGAATATCTGGTAGAAAAGTAGGTACTTATTACTAATTAAAGTGGTAATATTGATAGAAAAATATAGATTGATGAAGGTTTTTATAAAAAATTTGGTATAATAAAAATAGTGTGAAAAAAGTTTTATCCTATATCTTAATATCTCTAATAATTTTCGCAAATTTATTTGCGCCTATTAGCGTAGGATTGGGAGAAAAAAATAACATAAAAATAACAAAAAATGAAGCCAGAGCTGCAGGGGAGGTGGTGTATATTGGTGCTTCATCAGATACAGACACTTCTGTAGGAATTAATGGAGGATTTTTTACTACTGAAAAATTACCTTCAGTTTTAGCGTATTATAATATAGGGTCAGGTAATCCTATAACAACTACAAATGGGGCTACCTTTATGGCCAGTGAAGGAACTTTAAGTGATATTACTACCAAAGATGCTCAAGGTAATATTCTTTACAAATATACTTTTGGTACCACTATACGACAAAGAGATTTATCTTCTAATTCAAATCTAACTTTTACAACGGGAAATACATACTATGTTGAAGCACAAATAAAGAAATTAGCTACTGATACTACATTTATAGCAACTAGTGCTACTGAAAGTTTTGTATTAGGAACTCCTTCTACGTACGGATATTTATATATGCCTGCAGATAAAATTGCACAAACAGATATTTATAATAATGGTATTATCCAAGGACTATCACAGCAAGAAGCCCAAAGATTGGTTCGTTCTACAACTCAACAACAAATAGATGCAAAAAATGCTGCACAAGGAGGCTTACCATCTTGTGGAGTTGTCTTTGGTAGTATTTCTGGTTGTGTTGCCCAAATAATCTACTATTTATTATTCGTCCCTACTTCATATTTGTTCGCTCTGTCTGGAGCATTTTTTGATAATACTTTTTCTTATTCTGTTCAAAGTTCTTCCTATCAATCTTCATTTGTAGTACAAGGCTGGGGGCTTGTACGTGACTTCTGTAATATGTTCTTCATTTTTATAATGCTTTATATAGCTATAAGTACTATTCTAAATATTCATAATTTTAATACAAAAAGTACTATAATAAATGTAATTGTGATTGGTTTGTTTATTAATTTTAGTTTATTTGCTACGCAAGTTATTATAGATTCTTCAAATATTATGGCGAGGGTCTTTTATAATGCTGATACTATTAAAGTTACAGAAAAGGGCGTAGATGGGGCAACAAATGTAATCTCAGCTATTGGCCCAGATGGTATTATTCCTTTATCTGCTGCCTTAGTAAATAAGGTAAACCCACAGAATATCATTATTCATTCAGATAAAGTTGGTGATATTCCAGACAAAACAGGGAAAGGAACAAGTATAGGTGTAAATAATTCTTCTTTTATGCTAATAACACTTCTTGCCACTGGAATAAATATTGTAGGATTTGTTATCTTTCTATCTGTCGGACTTATATTCGTAGTTCGTGTAGTAGGTCTATGGGTAGCGATGATTATATCCCCATTAGCCTTTTTCACTTATATTCTACCAGAGCAAATGGCTGGGTGGAAAATGGTAGGATGGAAAAATTGGTGGCCAGAAACCCTCAAGCTGGCATTCCTGGCTCCTATATTTATATTCTTCTTATATTTAATTCTGAAATTCTTAGAATTAGATCTTGTTTCTAGCTCACAAGGAACGACTGGAATACCTTTTGTAATAGCAACTATTATTCCTTTCGCATTTATTATGGTTCTAATGATGAAGGCAAAGAAGATTGCTGTAGATATGTCAGGAGAAATAGGTGCGGCTGCATCAAAAATGGGAGCAGCAGCAGGTGGACTTGCTCTAGGAGCAGCGACAGGTGGAGCTGCCTTTGCTATGAGAAACACAATTGGAAGAGCGGGTAATGCTATAGCAGATTCAGACAGGCTTAAAGCAGCTGCGGATAAAAAGGGTATTGCAGGATTTGCAGCGAGATCTCTACGAAGCTTCGGTAAGGGAGCTGGAGGTGCTACATTTGATGCAAGAAATACACAAGCTGGTGCCTTGGCAGGTAGTAACCTTGGTGTAAAACTTGGTAAGGCTAAAGAAGGTGGATTCAAGAAGGATAAAGAAGATAAGATTAAAAAAGATGTAGCAAGAGCGAAAGACCTAGAACTAGGACCAGATTCAGAGCTAGTAAAGGATAAGAGAAAGAAAGATATACAACTAAAAGAAATACAAAGAAAGCATGGTCCAGATTTAGATAAATTAGATAAGGACCTAACAGGAGCAAGACAAGCATCTACAGATGCTAATGCAGCTTTAGCTGCAGACCCTAAAGATAAAAAGAAGCAAGAAGCAGCTAAACTTGCTAGTGAAAAAGTAACAGAAATAAATGCTAAAAAAGCTTATATAAAGAATGGTGGAGAAATAATGGAAGATGAAAAGGATAATAACGGAAATGTAGTTATGGAGAACGGCAAGGCAAAACAAAAAGGTACCGGTAAATTCTACACAGATAATGGTAAAATAACATCAGACGCTGCTGACTCCATTCTTAAGGCAATTAAAGATCAGGCTGACGCTCTAGAGAAAAAAGCCAAAGAAATCGAAGAATTATCTGCATCAATCGATAAAGATAGCTCTTATAGTGTTGCAGATAAAACAAAAGCTAAAGATGATGCTATTAAAGCAAGAGAACAATCAACTAATTTCAACAGTAATGAGCTAAAGACAGCTACTGATACCCATATAAAACAAAAAATTGATTCGGGGAAGTCGATGAAGCAAATTGAAACAGTTGATATTCCTGAAGCCCAAAGAAAAATTGATGAAACAAACACAGACAGACACTTTAACGAAGCAGCTCGTCAGGAAGATAAAAAGTCTGGTGCGTGGAATAAAACAAAAAGAGCCTTTTCTGGTAGTAGTGCTAGTGGAATCGATGAGGCTGTTTATAATATAAGAATGGATACTAAAATAGATGCTAAATAATTTATGACAGAAAAATTAACAAAAATAATGAATAGTGAAATATCAAAACTCTCAAGTGGTAAGCAAGAGGCTATTCATTCTGTTAATTGGGCTGCTATTACAGAAGAAATAAGTAAATATTTTTCTCTTACGGAAAATCAACTAAACTCTTTCCAGACAGAGACAGGGTTGGTCTTGGTTGGATTTGCAGAAGCCGATGAATATACTACTAATCTTGAAACCAATGCTGGCATAACAAAGATAGACTCAGAAAAAATAGCAGAAGAAGTTCTCATAAAGATATTTACTCCTATAGCAGAAAAGATAGAAAAATTTAAGAATATTGAACTAGGTATGCAAGTAAAAGAAAAAATGAAGTCGCATGATCCAAAATGGGACCAAAGAATAAATTTTATCGTTTCAGGTGGTGATTATTCCTCTTTTTTAGATAATTAAAATGGATACAACAACCGACATATTACAAATAAAGATAGCAAGAGCAAGAGAGAACCTACTTCAAGAGAGTAGGAATGCTATAGACGCAGTCAACTGGAAGCTCTTCATACAGGAGATGAACCATAAATTCAATGAAGACCAGATAGACACTCTGACGACAGAGACCGAGCTCCTACTTTGTGGACTTGTAAGCACTGAAGACTACCCAGAAGAACTTGAAAAGAGAATGCAGATCCCTAAGAGCGCAGTAGCCCAACTAATTAGTGATTTGGATAAGCAAATATTCAAAAAAATACACGAGGAGTTTGAAAAGAGACTTAATGATAAAGGTGATACAAAGATTACTTATACTGTTAAACCTCTAATAATAGACCCTAAGTTTTCAAATCTACCAAATGATATACAGAAAGCTGTTGCTATTTCAGA
>CAIJLF010000092.1 GCA_903821415.1 uncultured bacterium
ATCATCTTTATCAAGTTTGATAGCTATCAATCCACTTCGGCGAACATCTTTAAAGCTTTCTGCTGCAACTTTCTTCGTTATACCCATCTTTGTAACCATCATCAAATGCTCTACTGTCTTCCTCGTCTCTTTATCTATAGGCAAGATAGAAGTTACCTTCTCATCTCCGACAAGTGCCATAAAGTTCATAATCGACTTACCTTTTGTAGCACGTCTACCTTCTGGAATGTCATACATCTTTATCTGATATGCTTTACCTAAGTTTGTAAAGAATAATAGGTCGCTATGAGTATTTGCAGAGACTAGCATCGTTACAAAATCTTCATCCTTGGTCTCTATATCTATTACACCCACACCTCCACGCTTCTGATTCTTGTATTCTGAAGGATCAGTACGCTTTACATAGCCACCTTTTGTAAATACAAGCACAGATTCTTTCTCAGGAATTAAGTCTTCTTCATTTATAGACTTTACTCCTCCTTTTATAATACGAGTACGTCTATCATCTGCATACTTTTCTTTAATATCTATAAGTTCATCACTAATAACCTTAAGCATTTTCTTTGGACTTGCCAATAAAGCTTCTAAATCTTTAATCAACTCTTGCTTCTCTTTTAATTCAAGTTCTACATTCTTTCTCTCTAGACCAGCAAGCTTTTGAAGCTTCATTTCTAGAATTGCAGTTGCCTGTAAGTCTGAGAATTTAAACTCCTTCATTAAGTTAATCTTTGCTGTCGCTGTATCTTTTGAAGCACGTATAACAGAGATAACTCGGTCTATGTGATCAAGAGCTTTCTTGAGTCCGAGTAATATATGTTCGCGTTCTTTAGCCTTCCTTAAATCAAATTCTGTACGACGACGGACGATAACTACTCTGTGGTCTATAAATTCTGAGAGCAAACTCTTAAGAGAAAGAGTTTGTGGAATACCATCCACAAGAGCAACAATATTGAAATTGAAAGATTGCTCTAGTTGTGTATGTTTATATATATAATTTAAAACTTTTTCAGGAATAATTCCAGACTTTAAATCGATAGCTATACGAATATCTTTTGTGGACTCATCACGAAGACCTTTAATTCCTTCAAGCTTTTTCTCTTGGATCAAAAGGGCGATGGATTCTATAAGATTTGATTTATTTACTCTGTAAGGGATAGAAGTAATAATAATCTGAAAAGTACCTGACTTCTGCTCAACTATCTCGGCTTCTCCACGTGTAACTACACCACCACGCCCTGTCGAATATGCATGGAGAAGGTCTGCTTGATTGTAAGCTATACCACCTGTGGGGAAATCAGGTCCTTTCACAAACTTCATCAAGTCTTCTGTAGTAGCATCTTTGTTGTCTATAAGATGAATAGTGGCATCGATAACTTCAGAAAGATTATGAGGAGGGATATTTGTAGCCATACCAACTGCAATACCAAGAGTGCCATTCAAAAGTAGGCTAGGGACTGCTGTAGGAAGAACCGTAGGCTCTTTACGTGTCTGATCATAGTTCGGATGAAAATCTACAGTCTCTTTTTCAAGATCTAAAAGTAATAAAGAAGAAATCTTGGACATTTTAGCTTCCGTATAACGCATAGCAGCTGCTCCATCACCATCTATAGAACCAAAGTTACCTTGACCATGGATAAGAGGATATCTATAAGAGAAATCCTGAGCCATACCTACCATAGAGTCATAAACAGCGACATCACCGTGCGGGTGGTATTTACCTAGGACATCTCCGACTACCGCTGCACTCTTACGAAAACGAGCAGAAGAGGTGAGCCCCATCTCATTCATTGCATAAAGTATACGTCTGTGGACTGGCTTTAGACCATCACGAACATCAGGTAAAGCACGGTCTGTAATAACAGACATAGCATAGTCTATAAAAGACTCTTTCATTTCTCGACTTATATCAACGGAGATAACATTTATGTGTTCTTTTTTAACTTCTTCTTTTTGTTCTTTGGGCATAATTATTGGTTAGTATTTTCTACTGGTGTTAAATCTATTTGTCTCTCTTGTTTTACTACGGTATCTTTATTTGAATTAATCTTGCCGACACTTGCACTTACATTTTTTATTGTGGAAGAAACAGAATCACCAAATAATTTAAATGGCTTTATGTCTTCATTGGCTTGTACTTTTACGTCGGGATTACCAAATCTTATCCCCAAACTATAAATCCAAATAAATGAAACAAAGGACATACACAAAATCATTGACCCGAGGAAAATTAATTTACGAGTATCTTCACTTTTTGATTGTATTTTCTTTATGTATGCTCTCATAATATTTAAATAAATTGCCAAGTTTAGAGTCTAATGATTCTTAACCCTTCACAATTATAATTAATTAACTTGATAATACCACAATCTCCCCCTCTCTTCCTACTATATCTTTAGCTTTAAGAGTAAGCTTATCTATAGGAGCTACTTTATCTTGACCTCCCTCTTTAAGGAAAGCTTTTAATGTCTTTTCATCATAATCCATAGGAATTATAATCTTTGGTTCTAAAGAAACAGCAAGCTTGTAAGCTTCTGCAGGATCAAGTAAATCATTGTTACCAATAGGTACAAATAAAATATCAGGAGATCCTATCTCTCCACGAGTTTCAGTAGATATTTTATTGTGGGACATGCATCCTAAGAAACATATGGAGATATTGTCTATTGTTAATGAATAAATTGTATTAATGTATTTCTTTTCATTAAGGATAGTTTCAGTCATTACACCTTTGATAAAAATACCTTTGATCTCATAGTCACCTGGACCACTAACAGAAAAAGGAACATTGTCTCCGTGTGTTACCATGTCGAAACCGTTATAATCTAAATGGTTTGTAGTAGAAAGCGCAATATCAGAACCAAATCTAGAACCTTTAACATCTCCTTTAGAATCTTTACTTATAGGATTAACTGCGACAACCAAATCCCCTTGTGAAATTTTGAAAAACTGCTTACCTAGGTATGTAATAATCATATGTATATTATAGCAAATTTTTAAAAGTTAATAAAGAGATATTTCGATATTAAATTAATAATACATCCTTGCAAAAGCAAAATATATATAGTATAGTAATTCCATTACAAGTTCAGCTTGGGTTTAACCCTTTATTTTGATTTGGAAGCCAAACAAAACGAAGATATCCAAACTGCGCCGCAAAATGCGGTTTTTTTAGTTCCAGAAACATAAATCTGGAAAAATTATTATGAAAAATGATGAAAATGATGTAGTTACAAGCATCGCAGAACATGCAAAAATTGAACTTTCAAGTATAGGAAAAATGCTTGATAAAGCAGATCTTCCACCACAAGTTGATTCACTTGTAGAAGGTCCAGTTATTTCTATACAGAAGTCTTCAGTCTATATCGATCTCGCTCCATTTGGAACAGGTATCATATATGGACGTGAATTTATCAACGCTAAAGATATTATCAAAAAGGTAAATATCGGTGACGTTGTTAAAGCTAAAGTAGTAGGAACAGATAACGACGAAGGTTATATAGAACTTTCACTTAAAGAAGCAAAGCAAGCTCTTATCTGGAGTGAAGCTGATAAGGCTATCAAGTCAAAAACAGCTCTTGAACTTACTGTTAAAGAAGCAAACAAAGGTGGACTTATACTCGAATGGCAAGGTATCGCTGGATTCCTTCCTGCTTCCCAGCTTAAGAGTGAACACTACCCTCGCGTAGAAGATTCAGATAAGGATAAAATATTGAAAGCTCTGAAGACACTCGTAGGTAAGCGTATCAACGTAGTTATGATCTCTGCTCTTCCAAAAGAAGGAAAGCTTATCTTCTCTGAAAAAGACAATAATCCAGAAGAACGCCAAGAAATAATCGGTAAATATGAAGTTGGCAATGAGATGGAATGCGTCGTCGCTGGTATCGTAGACTTTGGTATATTCCTAAAAGTTGAAGAAGGTCTTGAAGGTCTTGTTCACATATCCGAGATTGATTGGGGCCTAGTAGAAGATCCACGTTCAATGTTTAAAGTTGGAGAAAAAATCAGAGCTAAAATAATAGATATCAAAGAAGGTAAAATATCTTTGTCTATAAAAGCTTTGAAGGAAAATCCATGGAAAGAATTTGAAGGAACACTAAAGAAAGGAGATATTGTATCTGGAGTAGTCATCAAGTTCAACAAGCATGGAGCTCTAGTTTCTATAAAGCAAGGAGTCGCTGGATTGGTTCACAATTCAAGCTTCGGATCTGAAGAGAAACTTACGAAAACTCTTGAATTAGGTAAAACTTACAACTTCCAAGTAACACTATTCGAACCAAAGGATCAGAGAATGACTTTAGTTCACTTAGATAGTGAAAAGAAGGCGGAAGAAGCAAAGTAATTAAAAATTACAAATTACTGATTACTAATTAAATAGCACCAAATTTACGAAGTAAATTTGGTGCTATTTTGGTATAAAATTATTAATTAGTAATTGGTAATTATTAATTAAACAACGTCATTGCTTTATCTTTACCCTCAGATGAAAGCATCGTTATAATTTCAGAGACTTTTTTTGCTTGATTTTTAACAATTTTCAAATCGTCTTCTTTAAAAACACCTAATAAAAATTTCAATACAGCTTCTTCCCCTTTAGGTTTTTTGAATTTACCAGTAGGAGTCACAGGACAAACACCGATGCGAATACGAATAAATTCCCTTGATTTAACTTTTTTTATTACAGATTCAAGTCCGTTATGCCCGCCAGAACTACGATTAAATGAAATCTTCAAACTACCTACAGGTAAATCCATATCATCATAGATAACTACAAGATTCTTCAATTTCTTAGGATTATCAATAATCTGACACACCGCTACTCCTGAATTATTCATAAAAGTATTCGGTAACAAAAATTCTACTTTCTCTCCAGAAAGCTCTCCTTTAGACCGGAAAGATTTCAATTTCATATCATCTTTCCATTCTGAAAAATCATTTGCCTTTGCAATTTTTTCTAAAATAATTCGCCCAGCATTATGCCGAGTTCCTTCATATTCTTTTCCAGGATTCCCAAGTCCTACGATTAATGTCATGTTTTTATATTACCACATCTGTTGCTTCATAAAAATAGCTTCTTTCAAAATCCACGGGTATTTTTCTGCTGAAAAATTCCTCGTGCTCGGCTCGACAGCCTCCCAAGGCATTTTTCAAGAACTATTTTTATTACGCAACATCATCACACCACATAAAAACATATTCTGTCAATATAATTTATGTGCTAAAATATGACACATATATGGAAAATAATATTAATGAAAAATTACAAATACCTACAAAATCGAAATTGAGAGAATTCGTTGAGAGTGGCTGGGACTTAGTCAAATTTGCTCTTATCGCTCTTATTATCGTTGTCCCTATCAGAATGTGGGTAGCACAGCCATTTGTGGTCTCAGGTGAATCAATGTTCCCTACTTTCGACAATGGTCAGTACCTTATAGTTGATGAGATCTCTTATATTATTGGTCAGGCTCATAGAGGAGATGTCGTAGTTTTCCGTTATCCAGGAGATACAAAAAGATTTTTTATTAAAAGAGTTATAGGCTTACCTAACGAGAAAATAATAGTAACAGATAAAGATGTTACTGTATTCAACAAGGAGAATCCAAAAGGATTCAAATTAACAGAACCATATATAAATGAAAAAACAATTTCACAAACAGGAGAATACAATACAGGCAATGACGAATACTTTGTAATGGGAGACAATAGAAATAGAAGTTCTGATTCTAGAACATGGGGTCTATTGCCAAAAAAATTGATGGTTGGAAGAGCATTTTTAAGACTTCTTCCTTTAAAAGCCGTATCTTATTTACCAGGGGTATATAACCAATAATATTTATGAATCCTCAAAATAAAAAAATAAATAAAGATCCTTTTCAGTCAATAAAAGGTATGCGAGATATCATAGACGAACAGTACTATCATTTTCAAGGGTTTTTTGAAAAGGCACAAGAGATAGCAGTTTACTATGGCTTTAAGCCCATAGAGACTCCTATCGTAGAACAGGAGGGAGTTTTTACTTCTTCAATAGGCGAAGGTACAGACATCATAGACAAAGAAATGTACACTCTTAAGACAAAGGGTGGGGATCATCTAGCACTACGTCCAGAACACACTGCAGGGCTCATGAGGAGCTATATAGAGCATGGTATGCAGTCTCTACCTCAACCATTACTATTTTACAGCTATGGACCAACTTTTAGACATGATAATCCTCAAAAAGGACGTTATCGACAATTCTATCAATTTGATATGGATGTTTTGGGTAGTGAGAAAAGTATCCTTGACGCTCTTGTTATTAAAACTACATGGACAATACTTGAAGAAGCAGGAGCAAAGAATTTATCTGTAGATATAAACTCCATTGGAGACAAAGAATGTAGAGCTTCTTACATCCGTGAGCTTGTTTCTTACTATAAGAAAAATATTAATACCCTCCCAGCTATCGACAGAGAAAGACTTAAAATCAATCCTCTTAGAATACTAGACTCTAAAGAAGAAAAAACTATAGAGCTTAATCAAAATGCCCCAGATACCCTTTCCAGCCTTTGCCCCGACTGCAAAAAACATTTTAAGGAAGTATTGGAATACCTAGAAAAAATGGAAATTCCATACAATATCAACAAGTGTTTAGTCCGTGGCCTTTCTTATTACACTAGAACTGTTATAGAAATAATGGTAGATGATGAAGAAACAGGAAAAAGAATAACAATAGCAGGTGGAGGAAGGTATGACTACTTGGCTAAACAGTTAGGTTCCAAAAAGGATGTATCGGCTGTCGGTATAGCCATCGGAGTAGATAGAGTAGTAGAAGCTCCTTGGTATTCAAAGCTCTCTCCTCGTATAATTAAGAAGCCAAAAATTTATTTTATCCAGCTTGGATTTGATGCTAAATTAAAATCTTTGAATGTTATTGAGATATTACGAAAAGGTAAAGTGCCCATAGCTCAGTCTATCTCAAAAGATAATCTAGGTGCCCAACTAGCAGTAGCAGAAAAGCTGGGTATGAGATATGCCATAATATTCGGACAAAAAGAAGCGATTGAAAATTCAGTTATATTTAGAGATATGAATAATAGATCTCAAGATACCGTTAAACTTCCGAATTTACTTGATTATATTAAGAATCTTAAATAAAAATTTATGATTAAAATTATTCAAAGTGAAGATCCAGTTTTGCGCAAAATTGCAAAGGAAGTTCCTATTGATTTAATCACTAAACCGAAAATCAGAAAGATAGTTGGTGATATGATAGAAGCTCTTGATTCACAAAGTGATGGTGTGGCCATCGCAGCTCCACAGATAGGAGTTTCTCTCCGTATATTCGTAGTATCTGGTAGAATCTTTGATGAAGATTTTATAAGTGGTAAGGGATCTACTGAAGGTAATTTATATATAAAAGTTCGCAAGCCCGACTTAGTTTTTATAAATCCAATTTTAAAAAAAATCTCTTCAGATAGAAAACTTTTATCTGAAGGTTGTCTTTCTGTCCGTCCAATTTACGGTAAAGTCAGACGAGCAACTAGAGCTACCATAGAAGCTTATAATGAAAAAGGTGAAAAAATTGTTAAAAGTGGAAGTGGATTACTCGCCCATATCTTCCAGCATGAAAATGACCATTTAGACGGTGTTTTATTTATCGATAAAGCTAAAGATATGCATGAATCTTTAATAGACGAAGATTATGAAAACATTGATACTAAATAATATATGGCTACTCATAATTTAAAATTTATATTTTTTGGAACACCTGAAGTTGCTAGTAAGACACTAGAAATACTCAAAAAGAAAGGATACATACCAAAGGTTATAGTCACATCACAAGATAAGCCATCTGGGCGAGGGCTTGAGATGCACGAAACACCAGTAGCGATTTGGGCAAAGATAAATAATATTAAATGTTTAAAACCAGAAAAATTAACTCCAGAATTTATAGATAATTTGGAAACAACAGATCTCAATATTGTAGTCGCTTACGGTAAAATTATTCCAGAAATTCTAATAAACAAACCAAAGTTAGGAACTATAAATATACATTACTCTCTACTTCCAAAATGGAGAGGTGCCTCACCTCTTGAGGCTAGCTTACTAAATGGAGACGAAGCAACCGGCATTAGTATCCAGCAGATGAAGTATAAATTAGACAGTGGACCTATTTTAATGGAAGAAGAAATTGGGATAAACATCGAAGAATCTAAAAGTGAGATACGGGATGAATTAATAAACCTCGGGGCCAATTGTCTTTCTGATATTCTTCCAAAAATTGAAAACAAAAGTATTAAGCCGAGACTTCAAGACGAAACAAAAGCAACTTTTTGTAAAAAAATAAAAAAAGAAGACGGTGAAATAGACTTGAGTGAAAATCAGATGAAAATATGGAACAAATACAGAGCTTTTTATGGATGGCCTGGAGTTTTCTTCTTTACTGAAAAGAATTCGAAAAGATTGAGAATTAAAATAACTGAAGCTACGTATGAAAACAACTCGTTTATAGTTAAACGAGTTGTTCCAGAAGGAAAGAAGGAGATTAGTTATGATGAGTTTTTAAAATGGAATTAATTATTTTGATGTAATAGGATTCCTTTTGGAAATACCTTTTATCATCTTTTTCACACTTATAGCTCCTCTTTTAAAAAGGGTATTTTTTCTATTTTTTTTGTTCTTGATTGATTTAATCATCTGATCCTTAGAATCATCGATAGCTTTATATAGATCATTCTTCTCAGATACAGTAAAAAACTTTTCTCCATCTATCGTTACATCGAATTCTGCTTTGAAGTAGTTACCCTGTTTATGATGATTCGTCGTCTTACCTACTTCTACATAAATATTTATATCTTGACCGGATTCTACAAACTTATTTATTGCTTCATTTTTTTTATCAACATAATCTCCTATAGCAGGAGTTAGATCCATATTGGTTGCTTTTATATTTGTGGCCATATTTAAATATTAAATTACTAATAATACCTATATTATACTACCGTTTACTCTGGTAATAAATATCATAATTACCTTTAAAACAAAGGTCCGAAATTACTTATTTACAGAAATTATTTTACTTGGACTCTGGTGTCCACTTATAATACGGACGGATTTAATATTTATCTCAAATATATTTGCTATGATTTCTAATATTCTTGTATTTGCTAGGTTCCTCTCTGCTGGCTCTTTGACAGAAATTTCGAATCGATTGTCAGATTTCTCAGTAATCTTTTCTTTTTTTGCTCCTGCTTGTACTTTGACTTTTATATACATATTATTTACCAAAGAAAATCATGCCTAGTACACCAACTATGATTAGATATGTCATACACGGTATAAATACCCCTTTTAGTATATCTATTTCCTTATTTTTAACCCTAACTACTGCTTCTGCTGTAAGTATATCGGCTAGTGCAATCATATTCCCTGCTGCTGCTCCTACAACACCGAGAGAGAGTATGGCCTGCGAATTTAAACCAAGAGGAGTAGCTGCAGTATAAAATAAATGACCAAACAAAATATTTGAAACTGTGACACTTCCTGTGATAAAACCACCAAAGGCCCCTATAAATGGAGCAAAGAATGGTAATAATGAAGTTTCAAAAAAGTGTGAGATAATAGCGATAGCAGATGGAAGCTCAGTTGTATTTTGACCAGAATTTATCATTATTTGAACCATTGCAAGCATCGATACAATCACAAAAAATGGTGGTAGTGCTTCTTTAAAACCTTCTTTTATTGATACGATTAATACTTCCTTTTTACTTTTCCATATGAAGGCAACAATCAACCCCGCTAAAATAAATGCAAATCCTGGATTGAATAAATTAAATACCTGCTTGAATCCTACATAAAAAGGAATCCCTACAGTGCCTAAGAAAACTTTTCCTGCAATTAATAATAAAACTAAAATAATATATGGTAAAAATGATTTAAAAGGAGACATAGTAGAAACTAAATCCTTCTCATCTTTAAGACTTAGATTTTCTTTAGGTACGAAAATTCCTAGTTTATTTGTTATCAATACTAATATTATAGCAACTGTAGCACCAAAAATGGATGGAAATTCTGGCCAAAATTTTGCAAATAGAATAGATGGAACAACGAACACAAACCCAGACCAAATAGCAAAAGGGAGAGCTCCAAAGAATTCCTTCTTCCTATTCTCTCTACCAAGTGTTATAGCCCAAAGCATAAATATTGGAACTATGATACCTACACAATTCAAAAGTGATGCAAATAATGGAACAGAGGTAATTTTTAACCCTGCGAAACCGACATTTATAGGTGTCCCAGCTGCTCCAAACACTCCCGCTGTACTATTTCCTAATAATCCAACTATTAACGCTCTTATGGGAGACAATCCTAATCCGATCAAAAGTGGTACTGCTATAGCTGCTGGAGTACCAAAGCCTGCTGTTCCCTCGAGGAATGCTTCAAAAAGCCAAGCAATAACTATTATCTGGACTCTATAATCGTGAGAGACGTGCTCTAGATAGTAAGAAATATTATTAATAACCTTTAAGTCTTTTAATATTTCTAAAAAGAAAATCGCTCCAGATATGATGATAAGAATATCGAAAGCTACAAAGAATCCTTTGCCGAATGAGATAAATAGAAAGATAGGAAGTATCCCCCAGTAAAAGATGGCTAGAAGTACGTACATTATAAAAGTTATGAGCGAGGCCTTGAGTAATGAAGTTTTATAAATAAGAAGGAAAAATACAAAAAACAAAAATGGTATTAATGATAGTATTATAGGTAAATTATGCGTAATCATTTTATTTTAGTTTAGTTCTTCTTTTATAAGTTTTAAA
>CAIJLF010000093.1 GCA_903821415.1 uncultured bacterium
GGTATTGAACAAAATAATAAGAATATAAAAAATAAAGAAGAAAAAGATAATATCTTAAAAAAAGAGTCTGAAGAAAAAGATAAGGCTATAAAATCGCAGATGGTTTCGTTTGTTTCTGTTTATGATTTTCTTAAACAGAATATGGATAATTTTAAAATAAGCCATAATGAGGGTGAATATTCTCATTTTGTTAAAGGAATATATTCTTATGATTTTGATGAGACAGGTTATTTGAAAATATCTTTTATCGATCAGGATGGGTATGATAATTTAATAAAGACTAATCTTGGAAATAGTAATTTTGGTGTTGAACAAGCACTAAAGATAAAAAGAAATGAAGAGGGGGTAATAATAAGTAGAGAAAAAATATCAGAAGAACAGATTACTAGGATAATAAATGAGGTTTTATCGGACGTCAAAAATTAAAAGAATTTGCCAAATAGGTTAAGCTTACTTGGCTATTTTATTTTGGGGTTGAAACCTCTCATAACTTGGCGTATACTAGTCCTTATGGAAACACTAGCAAAGCTGTTCGGAGGTCAGGCACGAGTCAAGATAATGCGCCTATTTTTATTAAATAGTGAAAGTTCGTTTGAGGTAGAAGAAGTAGTAAGTCGAAGTCGAGTTACAAAAGCAAACTGTCGTCGTGAGATAAATGCACTTTGTGCTATGGGGTTTGTGAAGCAAAAGTTTGTCACACACGAAGGATCTCGTGGAGCAAAGAAGAAGGTTCCTGCATGGCAGCTAGATATCGCATTCCCTTATCTAAGTTCTATCAGAGATTTACTCGTAGACCCATCGTTACTACTTAGAGAAGATTTGCCATTAAGATTTAAACAAATCGGTAAGATAAAACTAATGATTGTGTCTGGAATATTTATAGGTAGTGAAAAGAGCAGGGTAGATATACTAATAGTAGGAGATAAGCTCAAGAAGAATATTATTCAGCAAGTTATAAAAGGTCTTGAGTCAGAGATAGGTAAAGAGCTAGACTATGTAGTATTGGATGGAGAAGAGTTCAGATATCGTATCGATATGTATGACAAGCTAGTCTGTGATATTCTTGATCTACCTCACGAGAAGCTGATTGACAACGGCCAGTTATCCACATATATATCTAAAAAGAAATAGTAATGATATATGGATTACCATATAGCAACGGCTCTCGGATATCAAGCAAATTAAAGATTACTTTATTTGCTTGTACTCCTTGTTTGTTGCTATAATAATAAGGTACTTCACTAAGGTCGAACTTATGAGTACCTTATTATTTTTTTATATATTAAATTATGTCTTTTATACAAAATTTAGGATTAGTCTTAAGTGATTCACTATTAGGACTTTGGTATGGTTTTATAAATTTCGTACCAGGTTTACTGTTAGCGATAATTCTATTTCTTATCGGTTGGGCTGTTGGTTCAGTCGTAGGTAAAGCAATAGCACAAGTTATATCTGCTTTAAAGTTGGATAAGCTTTTCGAAAGTGCAGGAGCAAAGGAAATGATGGATCGTATGGGAATCAAACTAAACATCGGTAAATTCTTTGGAGTTATCGTAAAGTGGTTTGTCATTATCGTATTCTTGATGGCATCATTACAAATAGTTGGTCTTACACAAGTGAATGACTTCTTAAGAACAGCAGTTCTTCTTTACTTACCAAAAGTAATAATAGCAGCCATCGTTCTAGTTATCGCTACTATACTTGCTGATGCTATGAAAAATGTAGTAGTAGTTTCATCAAAAGCAGCAAATCTTTCTTCTGCAAATATGCTAGGAGCTATCACAAAATATGCTATCTGGGGATTTGCGCTTATCATAGCTCTATCAGAACTAGGAATCGCTACATACTTTATGCAAGTTCTATTCATGGGTCTAGTAGTAATGCTTGCACTAGCAGGAGGACTCGCATTTGGTCTAGGTGGAAAGGATGCAGCATCACGTGCAATTGAAAATATCTCAAAAGATTTATCTTCAAGATAAATATTTTAAGTTTTAAA
>CAIJLF010000094.1 GCA_903821415.1 uncultured bacterium
AAATATTTAAAATTTTTTCAAGATGACGGTATGATTCTTATTGGGTATTCCCTAGGTACGACTTTTTTATTAAAATACTTAACTGAAAATATTTTTTCAAAAAAAATATCACAGATACATTTAATTGCTTCCTGTGTGACAAATGAAGGTATAACTAGTCTTGAAAGACTTTCTACTTTTGAATTTAATATCGAAAGTATGAATAAAATTACAAATTTGTGTGAAGATATTCATCTTTGGCATTCAGAAGATGATGATTGTGCCCCATATTTAAATTCTTTAATTATTAAAAAATATATACCAATATCAGTTCTTCACTCATTTAAAAATAAGGGTCATTTGTTTATGGAAACATTTCCAGAACTGTTAGAAGTTGTAAAACAGGCTAAATAATATGAAAAAATTTGAAATAGGAGCAATATATAAGCATTACAAAGGAACTAAAGTGAAGGTCCTAGGAGAAGCAATGCATAGTGAGACTCTTGATCCGATGGTCATTTATATGCATTTAGAAGATGGATCTACTTGGGTTCGTCCAAAGAAGATGTTTCTAGAAAATATTGTCATAAATGGTAAAAAGATTGAAAGATTTCAGAAACTAAAGCAAGTGATATTAATAAAACCTAGTAAATAAATATATGGAATTAGATATAAATAAAATTAAAAATGTGCATTTTATAGGTATCGGAGGGATTGGTGTCTCGGCTGTGGCTCGCATGATGGTTTTTGCAGGTTTGAATGTCACAGGTCAGGATATGCAAGAAGGTGAAATGGTAAAGGAACTCAAGAAGCTTGGAGTTTCTATTACGATAGGGCAGTCTTATGAAAATATTCCAGAAGATATAGAGTTAGTTGTCTATACAGTTGCTATTGAGACTTATGATAAGGAGCTTTTTGATAAATTAAAAAATGAAAAAAGGTTTGAAATTCGCTCTTATCCAGAGATGCTAGGCATAATAAGTAGTAACAAGTATACGATTGCTGTATGTGGTACTCATGGTAAGACGACAACAACTGGAATGATAGCTCAAATATTAAGAGACGCAGATTATGATCCGACCGTTATAGTAGGAAGCTTACTTAAGGATAAAGACGGATCTAGAACTAACTTCATAGGTGGAAAGAGTGAATATTTTATAGTTGAGGCTTGTGAATATCGCAGATCATTTTTAAAGATTAATCCAAATATTTTAGTTATTACAAATATAGACGAAGATCATTTGGATTATTATAAAGACATAGAAGATATTAAAAGTGCATTTCGTGAGATGGCGATGAAAGTGCCGACTGAAGGATTCATAGTTTGTAATCCCGAAGACAAGAATATATCAGATGTGATTAATGGAGTAAAAGCAAAAATAATTAATTGGCAAGAATTTTATAACAGTCAATTAAAATTAAAAATTCCTGGAATTCATAATAAGAAGGATGCTGCAGCGGCCATATCGGCGGCTTTCTCAATCGGAATCTCAAAAGAAAATGCAGAAACTTATGTTTGTAACTTTCCCGGCACTTGGAGAAGGTTCGAATTTAAAGGGAAGCTTCCAAATGGTGTATTGGTATACGATGATTATGCTCATCACCCACTAGAGATAACTTCTACCTTGCAAGGTTTTAGAGAATTATATTCTAAAGAAGATGGATGGAATATTACGGTAGTTTTTCAACCACATTTATTCTCAAGGACAAAGTTATTATTGAATGATTTTGCTAAAAGTTTTAAGGATGCAGATCAGGTTATGCTTTTACCTATATATTATGCTCGAGAAGTTGATGACGGTACTATATCTTCTGAAATTCTAGAATCTGAAATCAATAAATATACTGATAATTCAAAGTCTTTCAATGATTTTAGTAAATTAGAGCAGAATATAATGATAAGACTTGAGAAGATGGTGGATAAGAATGTAATAGTTACTATGGGAGCGGGGGAAGCCTTTAAGATAGGTAACTTTATATTGAAATAAAATATTATAATTATGATATAATATCAGTATATGGAAAATCAAAATAAATTTTTAGT
>CAIJLF010000095.1 GCA_903821415.1 uncultured bacterium
ATAAGGTAGACCCAAATATGCTAGAGTCGGTTAAAAAAGTTATTAATAAAGAATTAGTTTCATTGCCTCAACACGGAAGTGCTGCTATTTTAGGTGGTGTGATAGCAAACTACGCTATAAAAGAAATATTTAAAAATAATAAGGAATTATATATAATTCATCACTATAATCTATCTTTATGAAAATTAAAAGTTACAAAAATGCTGTATCTATAAAATTATTGAAATCAATTCCAGAATATG
Source organism: uncultured bacterium (assembly GCA_903821415.1). GTDB lineage: Bacteria > Patescibacteriota > Minisyncoccia > Phycocordibacterales > UBA9973 > UBA8515. The sequence continues at coordinate 243 of CAIJLF010000095.1, forward strand.
ATGAACATTTTCTAGTAATACATCTGAACAATAAGAGGGCGAAACTCGATGGATATATAGCTATTCATAAGAAAAATGGGAAATTACCATCATTTGGAGCTACGAGGCTTTGGAATTATAAATCCAATAAGGATGCTCTTAAGGATTCATTGAGACTCTCTAAGCTGATGTCATATAAAAGTGCTTTAGCTGGCCTGCCATATGGTGGAGCTAAAGCAGTTATAATAAAACCAAAAGGTAAGTTTTCTAGAGAAAAGTTATTTGAAGCATATGCAAATGAATTGAATAAATTAAATGGAATGTTTGTTACAGGTACAGATGTCGGACTAACTATTAAAGACCTTGAATATATGAAAAAGTTTACTAAATATCTAGTAGGATATAATTCAAAGCCAGAAAAGGGTACAGCTTTGGGTGTAAAGAATTCTTTAGATTCAGCTTTAGAGTATCTCTATAAGAATAAGTTATGTTCAGATTACTCATATTCTATTCAAGGAGTAGGCAAAGTGGGATTTGAGTTATTAAAAATATTGATTGATGCAGGAGTGAGGAATATATATATTGCAGATATAGACAAGAAAAAAGTGAAAGAAATTTTAGATAAATATCCTTTCGTTAAAGCTGTAAATACAAAAGAAATTCACAATCAGGAAGTAGACATATATTGTCCATGCGCAATGTCAGGATCTTTAAATCATAGAACCATTAATGATTTAAAGTGTAAAATCATCGTCGGTTCTGCAAATAATCAATTGTTAGATATATCTATAGGCAATGAATTGCACAAGAAAGGAATACTTTACTGTCCGGATTATGTCGTAAATAGTGGTGGATTGATTTCAGTTATAGATGAATATGTATATGAGAAAATAGACGGAAAAAGGTTGCGCAATAATATAAATAAAATATCTTTAGTTTTGAAAAAAATATTTAGAGAAAGTTCAAAAAAAGATTTACCTCCTTTTATAGTTTCAAATGATATAGGATTATCAATAATAAATAAAAATTCAGTAGAATAATTTTTATGAATCCTTATCTTAAAAAACAGCTTAAAAATATCAACTCTTATTTAGAAGATTTATGTGTAAAAAAATCTTCTTATTGGGAGGAAAGAGGAGAAATAATGGCATTTAAATTGTTTAAGGATATGGCAGAAAGGGTTCCGGCGTATAAAAAGTTTTTAGAAGAGAATAATATTGACCCCAAGAATATTAAAACTTTCAAAGATACTATCTTTCTACCAACTATAGATAAAGATAATTATCTAAGAAAGTATGAATTAAAAGATCTTTGTTGGGATGGGGAGTTGGATAAAAATTCATGGGTTATAGCATCAACGTCAGGATCAACTGGTGAACCTTTTTACTTTCCGCGTATAAACGAACAAGATTTACTGTATTCTATTACGGCTGAATTATATTTATTAACAAATTTTAATATTGATAAAAAATCAACATTATATATAAATGCTTTTCCGATGGGTCCGTGGATAGGAGGATTGTTTACCTATCAAGCCATTAAGCACGTAGCAGATAGAGGAGGATATAATATCAGTACTATAACTACAAGTATAGATAAAAGAGAAATAATAAAAGCAGTCAAAAAATTTGGTAAAATGTTTGATCAAATTATTATTGGTAGTTATGCACCATTTTTGAAAGACACACTAGAAGATGGAATTAATCAAGGAATAAACTGGAAAGAATATGATATCAAATTTATTTTTTCAGCTGAAGGCTTTTCAGAAATTTTTAGGGATTATGTATTAGAAAATACAGGTCATCCTGGCTGTTTTGAAAGGACGTTGAATCATTATGGAACTGTAGATTTAGGAACTATGGCATATGAGACACCCTTATCCATAAAAGTCCGTAGAATTTTATTGAAGCATCCCAAGCTATATAGACATTTCTTTTGGCAAAATACAAAATTACCTACATTGTGTCAGTATATACCGGAACATTTCTATTTCCATAAATCGATAGATAATAAAGGACTATTATGCTCTTCATATAGTGGTCTACCTCTTTTTAGATATGACTTGAAGGATAGTGGAGGTATTATACGTTATGATGAATTAAAGAATTATTTTAATAGTAGCAATATTCTATTTAAGGATATTTTTAGGGATATACATATACCTAAGAGATCAAAGTGGCGTTTACCCTTCGTATTTATATTTGAAAGAAGTGATTTTTCTGTTAGCTATTATGCTTTTCAGATATATCCTGAAACTATAAAAAGAGCTATTCAAATAAAGTCTATGGAGCATAGAATCACAGGTAAATTTACTATGGTAGTTAATTATGATGAAAATAATAATCAGAAATTATTTATACATATAGAACTAGCTAGTACTGAATTACCATCATCAGAATTAGATGTCGTTTTATCAAAGAGGATATTAAAATCATTAATATCCGAAAATTCTGAATTTAGAAAAACATATAAAGAAAAACCTGGCAAAATCAACCCTGTATTAATTTTTCATAAGTATGAGGATATCAAATATTTTAAACCAGGTATCAAACAAAAGTGGGTTCAAAAATAATTATGAACAACGATATTTTGAAAAAAATAATTGAATACGGAACACAAGCACCCTCAGGTGATAATTCTCAGCCCTGGGTGTTTACTATTATAAATGATGACATAATCGGTCTCTATAATGTACCGTGTCGAGATAACCCTATCCTAAATGTACATGAAGGGGGTTCATTGGTCTCTCACGGAGCCGTTATTTTGAATATTAGAATCGCATCAGAGTATTTTGGATATAAGGCTGACATTTCATATTTTCCGGATATATTAGACGAGAATCTGGTGGCTAAAATAACTTTTAATAAGAATGAAAAGGGATTATCTACTTATGAAGAAGGTTTATTTGATTCTATATATAAACGCTGTACTAATAGGAAACATTATAGTAAAGATTTATCAGTAAGTATTAAGAGTGAATTTGATAAAATTGATGGTTTTGATGGAATTAAAGTTAAGTTATTTTATAATGAAAAAGATAAAAATTTTATATCATCTATTATTTGTCTTAGTGAAGAAATAATATTAAAGACAAAAGAATTACATAATTTACTTTTTGGTGATGTAGCATGGTCAAAAAAAGAAGAATCAACAAAAAAGCATGGATTATACGTTAAAACCTTAGAATTCAACCCTGTCCAGTTTTTTGTTTTTTGGTTATGTAGAAAATGGAAAAATATTTCATTTCTAAATAAAAAGATAAATTTTGCACACATAGTTGGTGAACAAAATTCTGATATATATAGATCGAGTGGAATTATAGGATTAATTATCATACCTGATGTGACTAACATTACTTATGTTAAGGCTGGAGAAATATTGCAGTATATATGGCTTAAATCAACGAATTTAGGTCTTGGGTTCCAGCCAGTAACAGGGTTATTCTTTCTGAATGAAAGGATTAAAATATTTGGTAATGATCCTATCTCAAGAGAAAATAGTAAAATTATTAACGATGGATACAATACTCTAAAAGATTTTATCAGAGTCAGTGACACAGATACGATACTTACTTCATTTAGAATAGGTGTATCTAAGAAAACAAGTGCTAGGTCTTCTAGACTTGAACCTAATATTATATTAAAATAATTAAATGATTAACCTTGACCTCAAAATAGTTTTCATTGGCCTTTCCGTACTAGTTAGTATAATTATCGCATTTATAGTTCTAATTAATAATTTAAAGTCCTCAACAAATAAAACTTTTTTCTTTTTTACTTTATCTACAATTATTTGGGGTATTATAAATTATATAAACTCCCAGATTAATTTTAATAATGAATATATAGCATTATTTTTCCTGAGATTAAATTTATTCTTTGGTTTAATACAATCCTTCTTTCTTTTTCGTTTTTTCTTAATTTATCCAAAAGATAATTATGATAAAAAATGGTGGGAATTATTTTTGATATACCCATTAGTATTTATAACAGCTATCCTTATCTTCACTCCTTACGTTTTTTCAAAAGTATTAATTTTTACTTCTAGTGGTCATATCGACGAGGTGTCAAATGGACGAGGTATAATATTGTTTGGTCTTGTGGCTATTAGTTTAGTATTTTCTGGATTATTCATAATATTTAAAAAA
>CAIJLF010000096.1 GCA_903821415.1 uncultured bacterium
CGTGTCCTTTTGATGTCATTTGAAAAACTTTTTCATTACCACTTATTTTAGAAAGTTCGATAGTGTTTTCATTGTCTACATTTATATTGTGAGTATATAGCTTGGTGGCTTTGACCCCTGATAGTTCACGGTCGATACATTTATCTAAATATTCAAAATGTTTTTCTTCGAGATTATTTTCTCTGATATTATTTAGAATCTCCGTGAGGGTATCATCTTCTTGACGGTGTTGCTCGGTCAGATAGCAAATAGCAGGATTGAGTATTTTCCAGGCTTCACTTTCGTATACCATACTACTTTTTACTTCACCTTCTTTTCTGAACTTCTCTACAGGTGGAAGTTGAAAGAAATCTCCTGATAGGATGACTTGGAGTCCTCCGAAGGGTTTACTACTTCTTTTAAATCTTCTACAAATTTTTTCTACCATATCTAGCTGAAAGCCATGAAGCATTGAGACCTCATCTATGATAAGTACGCGAGCTTTTTCAAATCTTTTCCATAAGTATTTTTTCTCTTCAAGTTGTTCTAATTCCTTCTCTCCGATGAATGACTTTACACCTATCCCGGACCAGCCGTGAATAGTCATACCATTCATATGAGTAGCAGCTATACCAGTAGAAGCAGTAACAGCCACGGCGATATCGTGGTCTACTAGATATGAAATGTATTGATTGAGAAGATAAGTTTTACCAGAGCCAGCACTACCAGTGAGATAAATATTTACCCCTGTTTTCATAATTTTTAAAGCTTGCTCTTGAGTCATCCCGTTAGAGATAGTCCCTAGATGGGACGTATCTTAATTAAATTTAAATAATAATATTAATATAACTTATATAATCATATCCCGTAATCTTACAAATATCATCTCTAACGGGATCATTGGGTCATTGTAACATTAATACTTTCTTATGACAGCTTTTACTACAGCTGTAATGTTTAAATACATTTTAGGATAAATTGGTTTGAATTCTTTGTTCGCAGGTTCGAGCCATACTTTGTCTCCACTCTTCTTGAAATATTTCATAGTGAACTCTCCATCTACATCTGCTATAACTATCTGTCCATCCTTGGCGGTATTCGTCTTCTCTACTAGGACCATGTCACCATCGGCTATATGTGCGTCTATCATTGAGTCTCCGTCGACAGTAAGCATGTAGGAATTCTCTTTCTTTGCTACTAAGTATTCATCGATGTTTATAGTATCTGTGAGCTCTTCTCCTACATCAGATGGGAAGCCAGCTTTGACACTTCCGAGCATTGGTATGGCGTCCCATGAAGCATCAGTTATAAGTCTTCCTAGGTGATCCTTTGCAACAATACCTTCCTCTATGAATTTGTCGACAAGGCGAGACACTGCATTCTTGGATTTGAAACCAAACAGATCCATCATTTCAGAATAAGTTGGCATACGTCTGTCTCTATTGTAAAAACGAATTAGTTTAGATTTGTAGTCATTATACATACTGTTATTATATTAGATATTTGAGAATTGTGAAAATCTGTTAAGGAAGTTAAGTAAGTTGCCGAAGATTCCTCTTCTTGAGTGTTGGCGAATCTTGTGGAGAAGCTGTCTGTGCTCGCGGGCCTCTTTGGCATAGTCCATGCCTTGCAAAATCTTTATATCGATCTTCTTGTTGATATTGTGAATCTCACGTTCTACTATTTTTAGATATTGTTCTCTGCTCATATAATATATATAATTACTATTAATTTACTACTCTTATAGTATATGTGAACGAGTGTTCACAGTCAAGAGAATACCTGTGGATAACCCCCCACCCATATTTTTATTGCAGGTCAAAGACCTGCGTTGAAAACTATGAAAATATGGGTGTGGGGGTATACCCTTTTAATAATATATTTGAAGCCAAATATTTGTATGATATAATATATGTATGGAAGAAGATGAAGAAATCAAAGTAGAAAAGAAGGAACCAGTATGTCCACGTTGTGGTCTACGTTCTTATGATGAGATTTGTCAGAACTGCGGCACCCCTATCGTAGATAAAAGTGACGACGAAGATGAGGATTATAACTGGAGAGAAAAGTATAGATAAATATTAAATTAAAA
>CAIJLF010000097.1 GCA_903821415.1 uncultured bacterium
CTAAACCGAAAAAATGAGTACACTTTTTCTGCTTACCTACTTCGGCAGCCCACTTGATACTATCAAGTATTTCTTGTAGTCTTCCGCTGATACCATTTAGTCCACAACGATCAAACTGTGCGCTAAATGCTAGATGGAAATCTGTCGCAATGCAAATCTTGTTTCCCATACACGTTCCTCTACCCATATATCGAGTGAGGACTGGCTCGGCCCTACAAATTAAATGGGATTTGCGCGGAAAACTGCTGTCCCGTAAGGACTGAGGTTACGCTGATGTTGAATAGGCGTACATTCTCGTAAGAATACGCAGATACAGAGTTTACGACCACTCTTGGTTCCCAAGTATTTATATCGGCTTGAATTTGCTGACATAAAATGGCCTGCATGGAAACATCCACTGCATCAAAAAGATTACTATCCATGCTTGTACCGAAATCTGGAGACATGGGCATCTCACCTTTGCGGGTGTTTAAAAGGACGTAAATGCTTTCTTTTATTAGTTCTTGGTCTGTTGTAGTTGCCCAAAATCCTTGGTTTCCCATTCGTCTTGGCGGGAAACTTATTCCGCTGTAGTAGAACATGTTAGAATTCATAGGTGTTGTAGTGGCTAGTATAGCTGGTGTGATTGTAACGGGGTTAGCCATTTAATGCTGCCTCAATATATTCTTTTATTAACTTTGCTTTGGTATAAGGTATTACTATTAACTTAATTCCAGCATTTTCACAGTATTGCTTTTTTTCTCTGTCTCGTTTCTGTAAGTCATAAAATTCTTGTTTTGTGTGAAAGCGAGAAACGTGCTCATAGTGTTGTTTTCCATTATACTCAAAGGCTATTCTTAGCTCCATATTATATCCATCTAATTCATAAAATTTGTGTTTGTTATAAGTATCATAATAAATCCTATGCTTTTCAAAAGGCTTAGCAAAAAAAGCTTCAAAAAGGATTTTACATTCTAATTCACACTTTCTTACACAACACTTTGGACACCAATCTCCTCGTTTTATACTATGCCATTTAGCTTCCCACTTATGCCCTTTTTCACACTGCCATGACATTTTAGTTTCACAGTTTTTATACTCTTTCGTTAATAATATTCCCCTTTTATTTTTCGCATGTTGTTCTAATATACTAAGAGTTGGTTTTGTTTGACCATCACAAGTTGGGCACCATTGATTACGATTTTTAATATTATTCCACCTTGTGTTCCAACGATGCCCTTCTTTACACTCCCAAAGTAATGGTTTTAATGATGATATATAGTCAGTAGATACTAATTTGCCGCCTTTACTTATGGCATATTGTTGTAATATTTCTATCTTATGTGTTTTTTCTTGAATAGTACACTTTCTACACCAGTTTCCACGCTTTATATCTCCCCAAGCAGCTAACCAAATATGATTGTTTATACAAGACCATTTGCAAGGAACAGATGAATTTATATAGTCGGTAGATACTAATTTACCACCTTTATTTATAGCATGTTGTTGTAATATGCCAATATTTTCTTTTCTCATATATTTAATTGCACCGGTAGGGAAAGGCTTTCCATAGTTTTTTATAAAAATTAAATATATGGTAGATAAACTTTCAGTTGCTCACGAACACAGAGAAGCCTTTAGAATTTGTTATGACGCAGCCTCTAAGCACATACCAAAAAATAATAAGATCTATAGTGCCTCTTTTAAGGCATTTAAGGAAAAAATAGAGCAGCCACTGCTACAACTAGCAGCAGATAAGTTATCTAGCCTATTTGGATATGAATTTACAAACCTGTTGGGGATAGAGTTTGAATTCTTCATTTTCGCACCTCTTGGTAACTCTGGCGGTACAGACTTTGTTTTTGATGATAACCCAGAAATTTCCTTTGTAATAAACTTTAATAAGAACCTTAGGACTATATATAAAAACAGTGTGCGAGATTTTTGTTTAACTTTGGCAGATATATACACCCACGAACTAATACATGGTATTCAGTATATCAAACAGTATCAATCTGTGGGTACCAAAGAGGAGTTATTAAAAGAAAGTCTATTTAAAAACAAAGAGTATCTGTTTAAACAAGACATCCGATATACTACTACAAAACAATATGCTGAGGATTTACCATATTTTAGCAAACACGAAGAATTGGTATGCTATTCAAAAGATGCTGCACGACAGTTATTAACAAAGTATAAG
>CAIJLF010000098.1 GCA_903821415.1 uncultured bacterium
ATAAAAATATAGTTACAAGTGTGATAGTTTGCGTAGTGATTGCAGGAATTAGTTTTTGGGGTGGAATGAAATATGATGCTTCGAAAAATACTGCGAATCAAATAGTAAATAGGGGAGGACAAGGTCAGTTTAATCAAAATGGTGGAGTAAGAGGTCAAGGTATGAGAGGAGGAGTAAATGGAGGAGTAGTCTCAGGTGAGATTCTTTCTGTAGATGCTACTAGTATGACTGTAAAGCTTCGTGATGGAGGTTCTAAGATAGTTCTACTCTCACCTACATCAAAAGTAGAGAAGACTGTCGATGGTACAACAGCAGATGTAGTAGTAGGTAAGACTGTTATGGTAACTGGTACAACAAATCCAGACGGAAGTGTCAGTGCTACATCTATCCAAATGAGACCAGCTTTTCCAATCGGTCCATCACAACCTAAAACAAATTAATTAAAAACAATAAAATCCCCGTAATGGGGATTTTATTGTTTTTAATTAGTACATTCTTTTGTATTTTTCACTCCTACCATTTGCATTAGTTTTACACAGATGTTATCTATATTTTTTTTGAACTTGAAGACATGATCTTCTCCTTTGTATGTAGTCAAATTTACATTTTTATTTGCAGCTTTTAGCTTGTCATATAGTAGTACTGACTGCCATGGGGGTATCGTACTGTCAGATCCGCCTTGGAGTATTTCAATTCTTTGATTTCCTAAATTGCCTATCTTGCTTATTATAGATGCTTGATCATACAGATTTTGATTCGAAGGATTTGGAAGACCATTGAAGTCTTTATTGAATATAGAAGTCTTCATTCTCACGAGTAAGCTTTCCCAGTCTGTTACTCCATTGATAGAAGTTACACTTTTAAATGTATCACCGTGTTCTACTATTGCTTTGAGTACCATATATCCTCCGTAGCTATTTCCAGAAAGATACACATCACTTATATGGTATTGATTTTTCAAGAAAGATACTGCTTCCATAAGGTCTTTCATGTCTTGAACTCCTACATTATCTTTTATTTTCTCTGAGTATACACGCCCGCTTCCAGAACTTCCACTGTAATCCAACTTTAGAACTATTACATTATTTTTCTGTAATAATTTTAATGATGCATCATATATACCATAGCTATGATATGGATGGTATCCCAGACTCGTCTGTCGTAAGGGACCACCATGTAGCCATATGAGTACAGGGTAAGTCTTACTAGGGTTATATGTAGTAGGAGTCATAATAACAGCATTAGAACTGCCAACTTTTATATATTCCTCGTGTAGAATACTTACTTTTGTACTGATACCCGGAACTTTAAAACTATTTATTTTTTTAGTTTTGATGTTATATACTTCTGGGCCATATCCTTTTGCTTGTAAACGGTTGAAAATAAGTTGTGTCCCTATCTTTCCTATACTGTCTACATATGAGACATATGTTTCTACTATGCTTTCTTTACCAGTTTTAAAATCTAGGTGATAAAGAGACCATTTGTATGGATTATCTTTACTATTTCCTATAAAATAAATATTTTGAGAATCATCATAGACAAAATTAGCAATCGTAAAAGCTGAAGTTTCAACTTTGGTACTTTCGATCTTACCGTCTTTGAGAGAATTTAGATCAACTTTATATAATGACATAGCTCCATCTTTATCATCTAGATACACTAGACTTTTTTCATCGGGAGAGAATTCAAAAACTTTCTTTTCTTCATTCACAAGATCCCAATAATTTACGCTACTCGATATTGAGTAATTAGTATTATTTTTTACATCTTTTACAATAAAAGTTCTTTCATTCTTTGGTTCTTGAGATCTTATATAATAAGCCAGCCAGTTGCCTTGTTTGGAATAAGTTAATCTCCCTCCTGCATTATCCAATAATTCTTTTTTCACAGCAGGATTTATGTTTTGTGCTATGTATTTTCCTAATGCTGTTTTTTTTGTTGCTGTACATTTATAATTTATAATATTACAAATGTAATTATTCTTTTTACCTATTCCATAATACTGTATTAAAACGTCATTAGCTTTATATCCGAGTATGCTCCCATATCGTATATCAACAGCTTCAATCTTTGTAGTAAAAGTAAAAAATATGAGAAATATAAATATGTATTTGAGTTTAATCATATCTCTATAGTATAATAGATTCATGGATAATACAAAAAAAGGGAGAGAACTTGTTTTCGTTCAAATACTGTATCTATACGTTATACCCACATTACTTTTGTATTTTAAAGTTCTTCCTGGAGATTTTCGTTTTATTTTAATCATTGTTATTGCATTACTCTTGTTTGGAATAGTAGAGCATGATCATTGGACTTTCGCTGATTTAGGTATAAAAAGGGATTTTATGAAGGATATATTACCATATTCACTTTTTACTGCAGGTGGAGTTTTCTTTTTAGTTTGGCTTTCCCAAGTCGTTCCTCATAGTCCCTTCTTAGAGTGGTGGGAAAATGCTAAATTTCTCCTTCTTTTTATACCATTAAGTGTTATACAAGAAATAATATTTAGAGGCATATTGATGAATATGCTCGAGAGGACATTTTCGAGTGTTATATTTATTATAATTCTAAATGCGGCCGTTTTTGCTATGATGCATGTGATATATCTAAACTCTATTTTTGTATTACCTATGACATTTATAGCTGGTATTGGCTTTGCTTGGATGTATTATCAATACAAGAATCTCCCTTTGATTTCAATTTCGCATACAATCCTCAACTTTGTGGCTATGATACTCGGATTTTTTATTATTAGATAAAAAAACTTCTAATAAAAATACCCCATAAGGGGTATTTTTATTAGAAGTTTTTTTATCTAATAATAAAAAATCC
>CAIJLF010000099.1 GCA_903821415.1 uncultured bacterium
TTATAAGTTTCCAAATGGTTTAATGCTTCACCTGTACCTTTAACAACACATAGAAGTGGATCATCTGCAACACGTGCCTTCACCCCAGTACGTCTGTAAACAAGATCAGCTAGATTCCTAAGCTGTGAGGAACCACCTGTCATGATAATACCATCATCTATAATATCTGCGGATAGTTCAGGAGGAGTAAGAGATAAAACATCTTTGATTGCTCCTATCATTGCACGCAATTCCTTATCTATAGCTCTCACTATTTCATTTGTAGATATCTGTGCCGTACGAGGTAATCCTTGAATGAAATCTCTACCTTTGATAGTAATAGTTAATTCTTCTTCAAGAGGTATAGCTGCTCCTATCTTTATCTTAATAGCTTCTGCTGTTCTATCACCTATTGCTAGGTTAAAGGTCTTCTTAATATAGTCAGCAATAGCCAAGTCTATCTTGTCACCCGCGCATTTAACTGATGTTGAAGCTACAATCCCACCAAGGGCTATGACGGCGACGTCTGTAGTACCTCCTCCTATATCCATTATCATATGACCTTTTGATTCGTGTATTGGTATACCTGCTCCAATTGCTGCAAGAATTGGTTCTTTGACTACATAAGCATTTGCTGCACCTGCCTTTACTGCTGCCTCTACCACAGCACGTCTTTCCGTCGAGGTAATACCCGCAGGCACTGAGACCATCACATCTGGTTTGAATAAATTGTATTTTCCTAAAGTCTTAGTTATGAAGTATCTTAGCATTGCTTCTGTCACACGATAGTCAGCTATAACTCCATCCTTCATAGGACGATAGACGATGATACTTTCAGGTGTTTTTCCTATCATTTCTTTAGCTTCTATCCCTATAGCAAGGATAGTATTGTCCTGCTCAGAAACAGCAACAACTGAAGGCTCATTTAAGACAACACCCTTACCTGGTAAGAAGACGAGAGTGTTAGCAGTACCTAAATCAATACCTAGTTTTTTAGAAAAAATTGCCATATATATATGTATAACTATTCTACTATATCACAATATATAATAAAAAATAAATAAGGTGAAAAGTATATAATTTAATTATTTGTGCTAACATATAGATATGTATCCCGTTAGAAACCGCGGTCACGGTACTATATAAATTAATTATGAAATTACGCATTAATAAATTTAATAGCTTAACTAAGCAGACTAGCGAACTGACCGCGACCTGCTTCTAACGGGATGTATATAGCTACTGTTATTCCTATACAAAAAGGATTCCAAAAAGAAAACCTCACTTATTTCTCTCCTGAGGACATACCACTCGGCAGTATAGTATCTGTTCCTATGAGGTCTAAAACTATACTCGCTATAGTTATAAATATTGATAATGCCCGCGATTTAAAATTTGATTTAAAAAAAGCAGATTTCCAACTTAAAAAAATCATAGGAATAAAAGGAACATCGCCTTTTCTTCCAGCTTTTTTCGAGGCATGCAAGAAAATGAAAGATTATACAGTAAGTAATACTGGAACAATAATAAAGACTCTCCTCCCTGCTACTTTTCTTGATAATATCAAAGACTTAGATAAAAATGATACAGAAGAAGAGAAGGAAAATAATACAGAAAATATAAAACAAGAAAAATTAATTTTCCAGGCTCTTACTCCTGATCGTATGAGCTGGTATCGAACACTCATAAGAGAAGCCTTTGCTAAAAAGCAATCAGTATTTATCTGTGTCCCTACAAGGTACGATATAGAGCAGTTTAAAAGTGAATTAACCAAAGGGATAAGTCAGTACGTATTCTCTTTTCATGGAGATTTAAGTAAAAAAGTACTTATAAATACTTATAATTCATGCATAAAAGAGCCTCATCCTATACTTATCATAGGGACGGGTATGTTCCTATCAGTACCACGCAACGACATAAAAACTATCATAATAGAGCACGAAAATTCTGATGCATATAAGCAATTCTCTAGACCATTTATCGACATTCGTTCATTTGCAGAAATATTATCTTCAATTAATAAAATTAAATTAATTTTCGGTGATACTCTTTTACGACCTGATACTTTACACAGACACGATATAGGCGAACTTGGAGAAGTCTCTTCGCCACTTTTTCGCCTTCCACAAGCTGAGAGACAAATAGTGGTGGATATGAAAGAACAGTTAGATGAAAAAGGTACTAAGACTTTTGCAGTCCTTTCAGATACAACTAAAAAAATGATTTCATATGCATTAGAACACAACGAATCTGTTCTCCTTTTTACTATTCGTAAAGGTCTAGCCGGAGTTACGGTATGTCATGATTGTGGAAATACTCTTTTATGCCCTACTTGTTCTACTCCTGTAGTGCTTTATGGTTCTAAACAACGAAATGCCACTAAAATAGCTAACTCAAGAGTTTTCATGTGTAATAAGTGTGGACATAAAGAAACTACTGAAGTTAGATGTGCTATTTGTTCTAGCTGGAATCTTACACCTTTAGGCATAGGCACAGATCGAGTTTACGATGAAGTTAAAAATCTATATCCCAGCAGTAAGATTATTCAAATGGACAAAGAAACAGTGACTACAGACAAAGAAGCTAGGGAGGCAATGGTAGAATTCTATAAAAATCCGGGTAGTATACTAATCGGGACAGAGATGGTATTTTCATATATCAATACAGAAGTCACACATAGTGCTATCATATCTCTCGATGGTTTACTTTCCATCCCCAGTTTTAATATCACACAAAAAATTTTACACATAATGGAAAAACTTCATGAAATAACAAAACGTAATCTTATAATACAAACTAGAATCCCCGAGAATCCAATACTAGAACATATCCTTAATGGTAATGTCTTGCCACTTTACAGAGAAGATTTAAAAGAAAGAAAACAATTCGGATATCCGCCATTTAAAAGATTAATTAAAATAACTTTCACAGGTACTGCACCAGAAACTGAAAAAGCTAGATCATTTATAGAAAATTATTTAGGAGGCTATGAGCCACAGATTTTTAGTGCCTTTATCGGAAAAGTTAAAGGCCAGTATGTTACAAATACTGTCATTAAGATAGAACCAAGCCTTTGGCCATTATTGACTGATGATAAAAAGATAATCAGCACTCACTTATCTGAAAATTTACTTAGACTTTCCCCCGCCTTTTCTATAAATGTAGACCCAGAGGATTTGCTATAAATACTAAGTTGTGATAATATATGCCCACATATGATTACAGTAATTGAAGTAAAAAAGAATACAAACGAGAATAATATGAATCTTATTCGTAGATTCACTCGTAAGGTCCAGGAATCTGGAATTATTCAAAAAGTTAAAAGTAAGCGTTATAATGAAAGAACTGAATCCAAAGTTAAAACAAAGATTGCTACTCTAAAAAGAATCAATCGTAGAAAAGTTTTGGAAAAGCTACAAAAGTTAGGAAAAGCTCCAATCCAGGTTAAACGAGGAGGAAAGCGTTAATACAAGTATGACAGATATAGATTTCTGTACAATTACAAATAAAACAAAGAGCAAGCATCCTAGCTTGCCTTTTGTTTATATTAAAAATGCAATTCTAGGAGAAAAATACGAACTCGGAGTCACCTTTCTATCTCAGAATAAACAAAAACAAATAAACTTCCAAACTCGAGGAATAAATAAAACTACTAATATATTATCTTTCCCTCTTTCAAAGAATTCTGGTGAAATAACTTTCGACCTAGTTAAAGTTAAGAAAGATTCACCTCTTTTTGATATGACATATACCAAATTCTTAAAATATTTATTTATACACGGACTATTACATTTGAAAGGATTCGATCATAGTGCTATAATGGAAAGACAAGAACAAAAATTCCTAAAAATGTTTTCTTGATTCATTTGTAATGACAAAAAATAATATCAACGTTGGTATTGATATAGGAACCCACACTACTAAAGTAGTAGTAACTGGGCTTAATAAGGAAACTAATTCCTCTTCTTTGCTGGCATTTGGCTCTTCTGAAACAATAGGAATGAGACTAGGATATATAGCAAACATTGACCAAGTTGCTGAAGGTATAAAAAAGGCAGTCAAGCAAGCAGAAGGTATGCTTGGATTTAAAATTCGTAGGGCTTGCGTCTCTATAGGAGGTATCAGTCTAGGCTCTATCGTCTCTACTGGCTCAGTTATTATATCTCGAGCTGATCAAGAAATAACTCAGCTAGATGTCACTAAGGTACTAGCCTCTAGTGAAGAAAATCTAGAGATAGTCAATAAAAAGATAATACACATTATACCTATAGAATATAAGCTAGATGGCAAAAATATTCACGGAAGGCCTGAAGGAATGCATGGAATTAAACTTGAAGTTAAAACTCTATTTATAACGTGTTTAAAGCAAAATATTGAGGATCTAGTAACTACTCTTGGTCTAGCAAATATAGAAGCTATCGATGTAATTGCTACTCCAATAGCTCTCTCCTCTATACTTCTAAATACTAAACAAAAAACTGCTGGTTGCGCTCTAGTAGACATAGGAGCTGAAACTGTTTCTCTTTCTGTATTTGAAAATAATCTACTAGTCTCATTACAAGTTTATTCTATCGGAAGTATGGATATCACTAAGGACGTAGCCCTCGGTTTTAAAATCGCTTTAGAAGAAGCAGAGAGTGTAAAACTTGGTAGTGTTTTAGGAGGAGATTATCCTAAGAAAAAAGTTGATGAAATAATAGAAGCAAGACTAGGAGATATATTTGAATTAGTAGAAAATCATTTAAAAAGAATTAAAAGAAGCGGACTTCTTCCTGCTGGAATTATTATTACAGGTGGAGGAGCTCATATCTCTCGTATAGAAGAAATAGCAAAGAGACAATTGAACCTACCAGCTAGGCTCGGACCAGTAGACAGCACCTTAAATAGTAAATTAAAAATCAAAGATTCCACTTGGTATGCAGCATATGGTCTAGCTTTATCTAATACCCAAGGTGGAAGTTTAAGCAGTACAGATAATTCAATTGGTGATAACATAAAGCAAGTAAAAGGATTTTTTAAGTCCATTTTATCTCAACTTTTACCTTAAAATATTTATATATGAATACAAAGGAAACACCCTGTCAAATGTTTCCTTTTTATATATTTCTGGTATTATATACAAAGTAATTTATTATTAATCAGAAACAGCCTTGCTCGTCATACAAGACGAGATTAGGATGCTATATACATTATGCCTAAAATAAACCCAGACATAGAATCATTTGCAAGAATTAAAGTTATCGGTATTGGTGGTTCAGGAAAAAATGCCCTAAATCATATGATAGCTTCTAAGGTTAAAGGTGTTGAATTCATCGTAATGAATACTGATACTCAAGACCTTCATAACTCCCTAGCAGAGAAGAAGGTCCATCTCGGTAAGAACTTAACTAAAGGCCTCGGAGCAGGTATGAACCCAGAAATAGGAAGAAGAGCTGCAGAAGAGACTAAAGCAGAAATCCAAGATGTTATAAAAGGAGCTGATATGGTATTTATAGCTTGTGGTATGGGTGGAGGTACAGGTACAGGAGCAGCTCCAATAGTTGCTCAAGCTGCAAAAGAGCAAGGGATACTCACTGTAGCTGTTGTAACAAAACCATTCTCCTTCGAAGGTAACCAAAGAATGAAATTAGCAGAGATGGGTCTATCTGAACTTGAAAAAGAAGTAGACGCTATTCTTGTTATCCCAAATGATAGACTTATCGTCATATCTGGTAAGGACGTAGGATTTAGACAAGCCTTTGCATTGTGTGATGAAGTACTTAAGCAGGCAGTTGAAGGTATCTCAGAACTCATAACAACTCCAGGTATGATAAATGTAGACTTTGCAGACATAAAAGCTGTTATGTCTGACGCTGGTTCAGCTCTAATGGGAGTAGGTATCGCAGCTGGTGAAGGACGTGCAGAAAAGGCAGCTCTCCAAGCTATCAATTCCCCACTTCTTGACCTTTCTATCTCAGGAGCAAAAGGAGTCCTCTTCGCTATTTCTGGTGGAGATGATCTTACTATCCACGAAATACAAGAAGCTGCTAAAGTTATAACTGAATCAATAGATAAAGAAGCTAAGGTTATATTTGGAACTATTAGTGACGATAAGCTTAAAAAAGGAGAAATGAAAGTAACCGTTATTGCTACTGGATTCCCTACTGATATGCCAAAGAGATCACTTTTCCAGATTCATCAAAAAGCATCCGAATCTACTGTTTCTTCAACTTCAAAGGAAGAGAGTTCTCAATCATCCAGTAAGGATTCAAGTAAGGATGTATCGCAGGACTACATTAAAAAAGTAGAGAAAGTAGAAAAGATAGAAGATGACTTATTTATAGATGATACGGATGACTGGAGTACAGTCCCAGCATTCCTAAGAAGGAATAAGAAATAATCATAAATTAAAAACTCAAGCCAAAAGCTTGGGTTTTTAATTTGTTTAGTATAAAATAACTAGTATGTATGAATTAATTATATTAGGAGGAGGACCAGCAGGTAGTGCAGCAGCAGTATATGCAGCTCGCAAGCAACTCAAAGCAGCTATCATAACTGGAGAATTTGGTGGGCAATCAATAGTATCAGAGGTTACATATAACTGGATAGGAACTCCAGAAATTTCAGGGGCTGAACTCGCTTCTAACTTAAAGAAACATATACTCTATTATAAGGGGCCCTACCTAGATGTTATAGACGGAGAAAGAATCATCTCCATAAAGAAAAATGAAAATATATTTACTGTAACATCTGAAAGTGGAAAAGAATTTACTTCAAAGTCTATACTTGTGAGTACAGGAAGCGGAAGACGTAAACTCGAAGCTATAAATGCAGATATATTTGAACATAAAGGAATTACATACTGTGCATCTTGTGATGGTCCCCTTTTTGAAGGCCAAGATGTATTAGTTATAGGAGGAGGTAATGCTGCATTTGAAACTTCAGCTCAATTGCTAGCTTACTGTAAAAGTGTAACTTTAATAAGCAGAAGTGATAAATTTAGAGCAGATGAAATTACCATAAAAAAACTTCAGGAAAATCCAAAATTTAAAATTATTATCAATGCAGAGATTGTGAGAGTAGATGGAGATAAATTTGTAAATTCCTTAACTTATAAAGATAAAATTGAAAATACAGAACATATACTCCTATCAAACGGAATATTTGTAGAAATAGGTCAAACTCCAAACATAGATTTTGTAAAAGATATTGTTAAAATGGATGATTATAATAAAATAGTTGTTGATCCTATGTCACAAGCGACATCACTAGAAGGTATTTGGGCTGCTGGTGACTGTTCAAACGGTAGATACCACCAGAACAACATAGCCGTCGGAGATGCAGTTAAAGCAGTTGAAGATATATACATCTGGATACAGAAAAACAAATAAAATAAAAACTCTCAAAGCGCTTGAGAGTTTTTATTTTATTTTAAATTTTCATAAGCTAATATTCCTTCAAGAATTTCCAATTCTGCTTTTGTGTTCGGCTGAAATATTTCCATCATGTTGGATACTGGAATAGCCTTTATTTTATGTCCTTGTTCTTGAGCTATTTTCACTAAGTCTGTAAGGTAGTATTCTCCTTGAGCATTTAAATTTTTTAGTTTGTTAATATTCTCCCAAAGCCACTTAGAATCAAAAGCATAGATGGCAGGATTTATTTCTTTAATTTGTCTTTCTTCCTCTGTTGCATCTTTATATTCGGTTATTTTCAAAACTTCACCATTTTCATCTCTGATTATTCTACCCAGATTATACGCCCCTGCCCTCCAATCCTTAAAATCAGGCAATACAACAGTACCCATGGTTATAACTCCTTTTTCCTTTTCATATGCATTTATTATATCTTTGATAGTTTGTTCTGATAAAAGAGGTTGATCAGCTGAAACAACGAAAACCATACTATGATCAGGGTGTACGAAATCTTTGGCTGATAATACAGCATGCCCAGTCCCTAGCTGTTCTTTTTGGTGAGCATATTTACGGCCTTCTCCAAATACTTCAAATATTCTTTCCTTTTTATGGCCGACAACAATGACTGGTTCCATAGAAAGATTCAGCTTAGATAATGTTCCTAAGATATGTTCTAGAAATGGCTTTCCACGAAGTGGAGCCAAAGCCTTAGGATCATCTGATTCCATTCTTTTACCCTTTCCTGCTGCTAAAATAATTATTTGTGTACTCATATATCTAAGATTTTAATTAAATAAAAAAATATTTCCGACTTTGTGATCAGGCATACTTTGTGCGCGGTGAGGAACTCGAATCCCCGGCCTACCCCACGTCAAGGGGTCGCTCTACCAGCTGAGCTAACCGCGCATAATGCTAACATTTAATTTTCAAAACTAACTTGCGGAGGCGGTGAGATTTGAACTCACGAGGAGCTTTCACCCCTGCCGCTTTTCGAGAGCGGTGCCTTCAACCACTCAGCCACACCTCCTCTACTATATAAACAACCCTTTGATTATACTCAAAAACACCCTAATTATCAAGGTCTAAATTATTAATTTTTAATTCATAATTATTGATTATTAATAAGACTTTCCCCTGTCATACATTCTGGCTTTTTAATGTCTAGTATCTTAAGTATTGTCGGAGTTATATCTGCCAATGTACCCTTATGTAGGGTACCAGTTGTGTTTGTAAGTATAAA